>JAFGRS010000576.1 GCA_016935045.1 Lentisphaeria bacterium
GGAGAAGCGGCCCTTTGCCGACCGCCTGCCCCGTCTGGGCCATGCCCCCGGGCGGGAGGCATGAGCCGACCTGCCGCCGGCGTTCCCACCAACGTCAACGTATTCCCGCGCGCGAGCACTACGCCGGGGCGGCGTCCCCGGCATCCCCGCCGCCGCCGGAGTTCCGGGTGGCGTCGCAGGGCTGGTCCAGCATCTCCGTGGGCTGGGAAGAGCGCACCAGCGCCACGCGTCCCGTGCGTGCCGTCTCCACGATGCCGAAACCCGCCATCAGGGAGACAAAGGCATCGAGCTTCTCGGTGGGGCCCGTCACCTCGACCATCAGGGAATCGTGCTCGACATTCACCACGTTGGCTTTGAAGATGCTTGTGATCTGGATGATGTCGTTCCGCGTCGCGGCGTCGGCACGCACCTTGATCAGCATCAGTTCCCGCGACACGAAGCCGCTGCCGGTGAGGTCCGTGACCTTCATCACCTCGACCAGCTTGTTGAGCTGTTTCTCGATCTGTTCGAGAACCGCATCGTCCCCATGCGTGAGGATGGTCATGCGGGACACCGTCTCGTCCTGCGTGGGACTCACGTTCAGGCTGTCGATGTTGTAGCCGCGGCCGCTGAACAGACCCGCAATACGCGCCAGCACGCCAAACCGGTTCTGCACCAGCACGGAAATCGTGTGTTTCATGGTACCGTGTCCATTCGTTGTCCTCGCGTGCATACTCCAGGTCAGCTCGCGCGTTCGACCACGATCTCCTCGTCGACGCGTTCGCGCAGGATCCGCTCGATGCCGTTCTTGAGGGTCATCTGCGCGTGCGGACAGGTGCCGCAGGCGCCCTTGAGCCGGAGGGAGACCTTCTTGCCTACGATGGCAACGACTTCGAGGTCGCCGCCATCCGCTTGCAGGGCGCTGCGCAGTTCCTCGAGGATGCCGCGGATCTTCTCTTCCATGGTCCATTTCCTTCCGTTTGGCGCCGGTCTGTGGCGCGGGGACCGGCCCCGGTCCCGTCGGGGTCCGTCGCATTCCCTTCTCGACACCGGCAGCGAGGCGGCGTTCCCGGAGCGTTTCAGGACAGGGCCGCGATCTGCTCCCGGACGCGCGCCAGGAGATCTCCGAGTTCGGACAGCCGCGTCCTTTCCTTCTCGACGACGGCGGCAGGCGCCTTGTCGACGAAGCCGCGGTTGGCCAGTTTCTGTTCCGCCTTGCGGAGGAAGCCGAGGGTTTCCGCTTCCTGGCGGCGCAGGCGGTCGCGTTCCGCGTCCAGGTCGATGACGTCGGCCAGGGGCACGTAGGCGGTGCCGAGGTCGCAGACGGCGGTGCCGGCGGGTCCCCCGGGCTGGTAGGTACGGTCGATGACGACCTCGGAGGCATAGAGCAGGCTCTGCAGGGCCACCGGGTCCTCCCTGAGGAAGGCCTCGTTCTCGGCATCGGTGGGAGCGATGACCACGGCGATGCGGCGGCCGGCCGGAACCAGGTACTGGGCCCGCACATTGCGCACGCCCCGGATGAGGTCGAACTTCGCCGCCACCCGGGCCACGAGGGCCTCGCCGATCCCCAGCCTCTCCGCATCGGCGGCAGCACGGCACTCCGGCCAGGGCGCGGTCATGATCGTCTCCGCCGCCGTGATGTAGCCCATCTGGTGGACCAACTCCTCGGTGACGAAGGGCATCACCGGATGCAGCAGGCGCAGGAACACCCCCATGGCGTGGTCGAACACCCGCAGGGCCGCACGCCGACGGGCTTCGTCTCCCTCTCCGAAAACCGCCTTGGCCGACTCCAGGTACCAGTCGCAGAACTCGTTCCACATGAACTCGTACAGGAACCGCGCCGCGTCGTTGAAACGGAAGGCCTCCAGGCTCTGCGTCACGTCCCGGATCGTCGCTTCGAGCCGCGCCAGGATCCAGCGGTCGTCCGTGCGCAGGTCCGCTGCACAGAGGTCGTCCAGCGTCTCCCAGCCCGGGCTCAGGGGTCCCTGGCGCAGGCGGAAGCGCACCGCGTTCCAGATCTTGTTGGCGAAATTGCGTCCGATTTCGCACTTCTCGTTGCTGTAGCGGATATCCTGACCGACCGGGGCGATGTAGATGATGGTGAAGCGCAGGGCGTCCGCGCCGTAGGTCGCCACCACGTCGATGGGATCGGGGGAGTTGTTCAGGCTCTTGGACATCTTGCGGCCCGAGTCGTCGCGGATGATGCTGGTGAAGTAGACCTCACGGAAGGGCACCTCCCCCATGAATTCGAGTCCGGCCATGATCATGCGCGCCACCCAGAAGAAGATGATGTCCGGGCCGGTCACGAGGGCATCCGTCGGGTAGAACCGCCGCAGGTCGGCGGAGTCCTCGGGCCAGCCGAAGACGCTGAAGGGCCAGAGCCAGGAGCTGAACCAGGTGTCGAGGACATCCTCCTCCTGCCGCGGGGAGGCGTGGCCGCAGCCGGGACAGGCCGCGGGCTGCGCCCGGGACACGGTGATCCTGCCGCAGCCCGCGCAGGTGTAGGCCGGGATGCGGTGTCCCCACCACAGTTGGCGGCTGATGCACCAGTCGTGGATGTTCTCCATCCAGTGCATGTACGTCTTCACCCAGCGTTCGGGGTAGAAACGCACCCGGCCGTCGCGGACGGCGGCGATGGCGGGTTCGGCCAACGGCCGCATGCGCACGAACCACTGCTCGGACAGGCGCGGCTCGACGGGCACGTCGCCGCGCTCGCTGTAGCCGATCTGGTGCACATGGTCCTCGACCCGTTCCACCAGCCCGAGGGCTTCCATGCGCCGGATCACCTCCCGGCGGCAGTCGACCCGGTCCAGGCCTTCGAAGTCGGCCCCGGCGGCGGGCCCCATGGTGCCGTCGTCGTTCATGACGTTGATCATGTCCAGGCCGTTGCGCAGGCCGCACTCGTAGTCATTGGGGTCGTGTGCCGGCGTCACCTTGACCGCCCCGGTGCCGAACTGGGGATCGACAAAGGGATCGGCGATGACCGGGATCTCGCGGTTGACCAGGGGCAGGAGGACCTTGGTCCCGACGCGGTCGCGGTACCGCGTGTCGTCGGGATGCACCGCCACCGCCGTGTCCCCGAGCATGGTTTCGGGCCGGGTGGTGGCCACCGTGATGTGCCCGGCGCCGTCCCGCAACGGATAGCGGAAGTACCACAGCCTGCCCTGTTCCTGCCGGTAGATGACTTCTTCGTCGGAGAGCGCCGTACGGCTCTTGGGGCACCAGTGGATCAGCCGCGAGCCCTTGTAGACCAGGCCCTTCTCGTAGAGACGGATGAAGACCTCTTCGACGGCCCGCGACAGGCCCGGGTCGAGGGTGAAGCGCTGCCGCTCCCAGTCACAGGCCGTGCCGATGCGGCGAAGCTGCTCGATGATCTTGCCGCCGTAAGTCTCCTTCCATTGCCAGACGCGCCCGAGAAAGGCCTCCCGGCCCAGTTCGTACCGCGTCACCCCCTCGGTGTCCTTGAGGAACCTCTCCACCTTCGCCTGGGTTGCGATGCCGGCGTGGTCCGTGCCCGGGACCCAGCAGGCCTCCCGACCCCGCATCCTGCTCCAGCGGATGAGGATGTCCTGCAGGGTGTTGTTGAGGACGTGGCCGAGGGTCAGCATCCCGGTGACGTTGGGGGGCGGGATGACAATGGTATAGGGTGTTCTGGGGGAGGCCGCGTCGGCATGGAAACAGCCGCGCGTTTCCCACTCGGCATACCACCGTTTCTCGACCTCGGCCGGGTCGTAGGCCTTGGCCATGGTCTGCTCGCTCATCCGCACTCTCCATCCGTGCCACCGAGTGCCGCCGGTCCGGGTGGCCGGAACACCCCCACCCGCCCGGGGCGCAAACCGGGTAACGTACCGCCTCCCCGCGGGAAGTCCAGGGGGTACCGGGCCTCACGGCGACGCCTCAGGCAAACCCGCGAGTGCCCGCGTGGCCGCGGGCGTTCCATCCCCCTGGAGCGCGAGCGTACCGCCAGCATCCTGGAGCGCGAGCGTACCGCGAGCATCCTGGAGCGCGAGCGTACCGCCAGCATCCTGGAGCGCGAGCGTACCGCGAGCATCCTGGAGCGCGAGCGTACCGCGAGCATCCCTGCGTTGAGGGATTCCTGCGCTTGGCGGTGGCTGCGTTTTTCATCCGGATTGGGCGTGCTATGGTACGGTGTTTTTGGGTGCTGTCCTTCGTGCCGGGGCAGTGTCCTTGCGTGGGTGGCGACTGCGTGGTGGCGCGGCTTCGGGTGGTTCCCCTCCCCTGTCCCGGGCGGAACGTGGTTGCACCCGGCAGCGGCGGGACAATCGAGGAAAGACGATGGCCATTGACGTCAAGCAGATCGGGGATCGGGTTGCGAAGGAGAGCGAGCTGCTGGGCCGGGTTCGCTCCGAGATCGGGCGTGTGATCATTGGGCAGGGGGCCTTGGTGGACCGGCTCCTGCTGGCGCTGCTGTGCAACCATCACGTGCTGATCGAGGGCGTGCCGGGTTTGGCCAAGACCCTGACCGTGACCACCCTGGCCAGGGCCATCCGGGCCAGCTTTCACCGCATTCAGTTCACTCCGGATCTGTTGCCGGCGGACGTCATCGGGACGCAGATCTACAATCCCAAGACGGGGGAGTTCTCGACGCGGCGGGGGCCGGTGTTCGCGAACATCATCCTGGCGGACGAGATCAACCGGGCCCCGGCGAAGGTGCAGAGCGCCCTGCTCGAAGCCATGCAGGAGCGTCAGGTCACCATCGGCGAGCACAGTTTCCCCCTGGACGATCCGTTCCTGGTTCTGGCCACGCAGAACCCGGTGGAGCAGGAGGGCACCTATCCGCTGCCCGA
>JAFGRS010000577.1 GCA_016935045.1 Lentisphaeria bacterium
AGGGCTTCGACGAATACTGGCGGGGGGAGCTGCGGCAGTACCATGCCTCCCACGACCTGAACGGTGCGCCCTTCCCCGATGCGCCGCGCCTGGTCACCGACACGCGCTTCCGCGTCGTGGTGCAGACCGAGGCGGCGCTGTCGTTTCTGGACCGTCGCGCCGCGGACCTCGAGCGGCCCTGGTTCCTCTACCTGGCCTGGTTTGCGCCGCACGTGCCGCTCGAGTCGCCGGAGCCGTGGTTCTCCCAGACCCCGGCGCAGTTGCCGGAGAAACGCCGCCAGGCGCTCGCCATGATCGCCGCCATGGACGATGGCCTCGGCCGCATCCGGGCCAGGCTCGGGGAGATGGGTCAGGCGATGAATACCCTGATCTTCTTCATCGGTGACAACGGCGCTCCGCTGGGTGCCGTGTGGGACGGCTCGGTCAACCTGCCGATGCGGGGGCAGAAGGGAATGCTCAGCGAGGGCGGGATCCGCACGCCCTTCGTGGCGGCCTGGCCCGGCCGCATTCCCGCCGGGCAGACCTGCGATCAACCGGTGATCAGCCTCGATGTCGCGGCAACCGCCGTGGCGCTGGCGGGGTTGCCGGCCGACGACACTCTGGACGGCGTGAATCTCCTGCCCTACCTCACGGGCGAGAACAGGGGTGCTCCGCACGAGGCGCTCTACTGGCGCTGGGTCTCCCAATCCGCCGTGCTGGAAATGCCCTACAAGCTCATCAAACTGGGGAACCGCCCGCCATTGCTCTTCGACGTCACCCACCCCGAAGGCGAGAACATCGAGCGCGACCTCGCCGCGAAACATCCCGACATCGCTGCCCGGTTGGAGAAGAAGCTCGCAGCCTGGGCGGCCGGTCTGCGGCCGCCCGGATTGGCCACCGAGGACTCCGCCTTCAGCCGCCACCACGAGGACCTGTTCGCCGAGCACCGCATCATCGCCCCGGCCCCGAGGGCCCCGGCGGAAACCGGTGGCGGGACGGAGCCCGAAGGCAGCATCCGGGGCTGGATCTGCCGCAACGGCACGATCGCCGTGCGAGACGGCGCGCTCGTTGTGACGCCGGCCGCCGAGATGCCCGGCAATGCCCGACCCTTTCTCGCCTGCGCCTCCCTCGCCCTCGAAGGCCCGCTCGTCGCCACGCTGCGGATCCGCGCCCGGGCCGGCGGCGAGAGTACCATCACCTGGCGCACCCGGACAGCCAGTTTCACCCCGCAGCAGAGCGCCCGTTTCGACTGGCCCGCGGGACCGGAATGGCAGGAGGTGAAGGTCGAGCTGCCCGAGAAATCCCGGATCCTCCACCTGCGCGTGACCCCCGCCAGAGGGGCAAGCGGGGTCGAGGTCCAGTCCATCGTCCTGCGCGACAGCCATGGCCAGACTCGGGAGTTCGACTTCCGGGCCGTGCCCTGAGGAGCCCGGAAACGATGAGAAACAGCATCGGACTGACCACGACGCTCCTGCTCGCGCCGTTCGCGGCGCTCCAGGCCGCCCACCCCGGGCCGGGAAGCTCGTCTGTTCCCGGTACGGCTGCGTCCCCCCAGGCAACGGACTGGCTGAAGGACGCGCGCCTCGGCGTCTTCATGCACTTCTGGCCGAACAGCGCCCCGGAGATGGCACTGGTGGACGCCTTCGATGTCCCGACCGTCGTCCGCCAACTCCAGGAGATGGATGCCGGCTACTTCGTCCTCACCCTGGGTCAGAACTCCGGCTTCTACAACGCGCCCAACGCCGTCTACGACAGGATCCTGGGCTGTGAGCCGGGGGAACGCTGTTCGCGTCGCGACCTGCCGTTGGATCTCGCCATGGCGCTGGGGCGCGAAGGCATCCGGCTGCTGCTCTACCTGCCCTGCCAAACGCCGAACCGCGACCCCCGTGCCCAACGGGCCTTCGGTCTGCCGGAGGGCCCGAAGGACCAGCCCATCGACGAGACGTTTGCCCGCACCTGGGCTGGAGTCATCCACGAGTGGTCCGCCCGGTACGGCGACCGGGTGGCAGGCTGGTGGTTCGACGGCGGCTACGCGCACATCGGTTTCAACGACGAGATCGCCGTCATCTATGCCGACGCGGTCAGGCGCGGCAACCCCCACGCCATCGTCACCTTCAACCCGGGCGTCAGGCTGGTGCGGCACACGCGGGCCGAGGATTACACCGCGGGCGAACTCAACGAACCGTTCGGTCTCCTCCCTGTCTCCCGCTGGGTCGAGGGTTCCCAGTGGCACGCACTGACGTACCTCGGGTCCGGCTGGGGCCGCCGGGACACGCGCCACCCCGCCGAACGGTGGATCGAGTGGGTGAGCGCGGTGGTGCGAGAGGGCGGCGCCGTTACCCTCGATCTGGGACCGAATGGGGACCCCGCGGCCGGGCCGGTCGGCTCCTTTGCTCCGGCCCAGATGCTCCAGGTCAGCGCCATCCGGCGGGCACTGCCCATGACCGGCGGCGTCTCGGCGGCGCCGGCCCCCCTGGATGCCCGGACCGAACCGCCGGTCATCCTCACACAGCCGGGTGCGGAGCTCCAGGACGAGGCCCGGCCCGGGGCCATGATCCTCGGCATGGACCGCACCCCGAAGGGCCGCATTTGGGGCTGTTGGACCGGCACCGGGGACAAGCAGGACGGCTACTTCCTGCTCGCCAGCAGCGACGACGGCGGCGAAACATGGTCGAAACCGCGCCTGGCCGTGGGCGCCCCCGATCCGTCCGGCAGACGGCAGCGCGGGGCCCTGGTCGGCAATCTGTGGACCGACCCGTTGGGGCGCCTGTGGCTGTTCTTCGACCAGACGGTCATCGGGGTCCCGGGCCCGACGGGCAACTGGGCCATCCGCTGCGATGACCCGGACGCGGACGCTCCCGTCTGGTCGCGGCCCGTATGCTTCGCCGAGGGCCGCACCCTCAACAAACCGACCGTTCTCGCCAACGGCGACTGGCTCCTGCCCGTGTCGGACTGGGCCCGGAAGACCGCGTGGGTGTACGCCTCGACGGACCGGGGCGCCTCCTGGCAGCCGCGCGGCAGCGTCAGGTTCCCCGACTGGGAATTCGACGAACACATGCTGGTGGAGCTGCGCGACGGCCGCCTGTGGATGCTGGCGCGGACCCGCGGCAATCCCCACGAAGCCTTCTCCACCGACCACGGCGCGACCTGGACCGAGCCCACACCCGCGGCCACGGTCAGGAACATCAACGCGCGCTTCTTCCTGCGGCGGCTCGACTCCGGGAGAATCCTCCTGGTCAAAAACGGCCCGCCCACGGAACGCCTCCCGATACGCTCCCACATGTCCGCCTTCCTCTCCGACGACGACGGACAGACGTGGGCCGGCGGGCTCGTGCTCGACGAACGCGCGAGCGTGTCCTACCCCGACGGATTTCAGGCCCCCGACGGCCTCATCCACATCCTCTATGACTGGAACCGCCACACCGACGCCGAGATCCTCCTGGCGAAGTTCCGCGAGGCGGACGTGCTGGCCGGCAAGCTCGTCTCGGCGGACGCGAAGCTGAGGCTTCTGGCGAACAAGGCCACCGGACCGAAACCGTTCCTCTACAACGGCATCGAGCTGCCGCTGGAATGGCCGCCACGACATCTCGACCCGGACTCCCGCGAGCCCATGCCCGTCCCCTACCTGAAGAAGCCGCCCCCAACCATCCCCATCGACATCGGCAGGCAGCTTTTCGTGGACGATTTCCTGATCGAGAGCACGGACCTGAAGCGGACCTTCCACCGGCCGCGGAAGTTCGAGGGCAACCCGGTCTTCCGGGCCGAAACCGCCCGCGAGTTGGCGCCGTCGGACGAAGGCGAACGCGGCGAGGAGGCGACCGTTTTTCTCGGTCAGGGCGGGGTGTTCTGGGATCCGGAGGCGAGTCACTTCACGATGTTCTATGTCGCCGGCTGGCGCGGGCCCCTGGCCCTGGCCACGAGCACCGACATGGTGCACTGGACCCGGCCCGACCTCGGGCCGGCCAGAATGCCGTCGACGTTGCCCAAGGAGAGCGTGGGAGGCGCTCTTCCGCCTTCGTCG
>JAFGRS010000578.1 GCA_016935045.1 Lentisphaeria bacterium
AGGATGCCCTCGAGGCCGGTCGGGACCAGGGCCCGCAGGGGCACGTAGACGGTCATCCCGGCGCGGTCGGGGGGTTCCAGCAGGAAGATGGGGTGCACGGTGAAGCCGTGGCTGTCGAAGTTGCTCTTGTGCATCGAGACCGTATCGGGCCAGGTCCGGCCCAGGATCATGTCCATGGGAGAGATGGTGACGTCCCCGACGATGCGCCGTCGTTCGCGGGTGTCGACCAACTGGCCGAGGTCGTACGCGCCGCGGAACTTCTCCCGGGCGCAGACGAACTGGTGCCAGAAGTCGACGACATCGGTGTCGTCGGCGAACATGTAGTCGGTATTGGTGTAGTCTGCCCCGAGCTTGATGGGGGGCAGTCCCGTTCCCTGGACGGCGATGTGTTCGGCGCCGGTATAGGAAGTGCGCGCGCCGGCGGCGGCCGCGACATCGCTGTTGCCGGTGGCGTCGACGACGGTCCCGGCAAGCACGACTCCCCGTCCGAAGGGCGTGGCTACGACCACCCCCCTGACCTTGGCGCCGGCGACGAACGCGCCGCAGGCCAGGGCCCCGGTCCAGATCTCCGTGCCCGCCTCGCGGTTGGCTCGGCGCCAGTATTCCGCCTTGCCGATCCAGTAGACCCTGGACCCCAGGTTGCGGACGCCGGCGTCCGCTTCCGCCGTGAATCCGTCGCGGTGCCCGTGGTAGTACTTGGTGATCATGCCGAGGGTGCCGACCCCGCCGAGGGCATACTGGTACTCGACCAGCAGTGTCCGGGCGCCGTGCCGTCCGGCCCCGATCCCCGCCGGAGCGCCACCCGTGCCGCCACCCACCACCACCACGTCGTACCGACCCAGAACGGGGAGAACCCGCGCGGCAGACGACACCCCGTCCCCTGCATGAAGTGAGGGGAGGCCCCCGAGTTCCTCCCGCACTTCCCCGGCCATCACGGGCGCTCCCTCCGTCCCGCCTACGAGCCGGACACCCTCGAGGTGCGCGCGCCGTGCCGCCTCCGCCGCGGCTGCCTGGCCGATGCGTGCCGCCATCGGCATCAACCCTGTCGGACGCAACAGGCGGGCGGCGACGCTCCGGGGCACCCCGGCACAGCCGCCCAGGACAAACATCGCCGGGACTCCCGCGGGCCGGAAGGCCCCCAGGGGAGCGGCCCCCGCGCCGGGCCAGTCGCCGGTGAGGGGATGCTCGGGGCGCACCGGGTCCGGCGGCACCTGGAAGAGGAACTCGGACGCGTCCACCTGCCGGGGGTCGAAGGTCCGGTCGATGGCCCGGTTGTTGGCCTCGGCAAAGGCCCCCACGGTGCCGTCCGGCATGGGCAGACGCAGGGTGTACTCGATGATCTCGTCCTGGCCGAAAAACCGTCCCGTACGCCGTCCGGTGACCCCTTCACCCTCCCGCACCCCGCCGCCGATGACGAGGCGCTGGAACTCGTGGTCGCCGGCGGGATAGGACTCGAACCGGGCCCCCGCCAAACGAGCTGCGGTGGCGCGCTCGGTCGCGTCGATGACGACCTTGGCCAGAATCGCCTGGCGACCGGAGCGGTTGGCCATCACGATGCCCGACGGGACACCTGCCGAGTCGCTGAGAACATCGGTCGCATAGCAGCCGTACAGAAAACGCACCCCCGCACCGAGCAATGCTTCGTCCAACGTCCGTTTGATGTGCATGGGCCGCACCGGTCCCAGCCCGGATTCCGCCGGGGCCCGACCCGTTTCCGCCGTCGTGCCCACGACCTCGATCTCGCCGAGCAGGATGCGGGTGGTGTCGGCGGCCCGGGTGAATCCGATCCGCAGGTACCGGGTCCGGGCCCCGACGGGAACGATGGCCGTGATGGTTTCTCCCTCGGGGGTTGGGCTCGGGGCGGGGGTGTCTTCGCTCCAGGTCGCGCCGTCCAGGGAGGTGGCCACGACCATGCGCGCCAGCCCGAAGTCGTCCGCGCGGTGGAAGACGACGGCGCGCACCTCCTCGACGTCCCGCGCCTCCCCCAGGTCGCAGGTGATGGTGACGTCGCCGTCGTACTGGACGCTTTCGGCGGACGCGGAGCGGTAGGCCCCGTCGGTGAGGCGGGGCGGTTTGGCATCGGCGTGCCGCGAGGCGAAGGGCATGCTTGCCGAATAGGTCAGGGGCAGAGCCCGGGGATGACGGCCGCTCCCCGCTCCGCCGGGGTCCGCGAAGAGCTGCCGGCCGAGTTCGGTCTCGGGTTCCTCCCCGGCCTCGAGCCAGAGGCGCTTCGGGGCGCAGATGTCCTCGCCGAGGTAGGCCCGGGGAGCGGCCAGGAAGACCTTCGCCCCCGCCTTCGCCGCGGCCACGGCCGCCTCGACCCCCGGGGCCGTGCCGCCCACCACCACCACGTCCACCTCGTCGGCGACCGGAATCGTGCGCGCCGATTCGCCCACAACCTCCCCCGTCGCCGCTGCCGCCCCAGCCGCCGCCAGAAGGAACCCCATGCCCACAATCCGTGCTCCGTGCTTCATCGCTTGCTGTCACTTCCGCGTTGTCGATTCGAAGCCGCGCCCAACACCGAATCCTCAGGACGCGACAGACCCGGACACTATCGCCCTCCCGGCGCCAAAGACCAAACCCCCGCCGGAGAAACCCGGGGCGTCCGGGCCTCGCGGGTTCCAGGTAGGTCCCGCGAGCCGAGCGGGACTCTTCGAGGGATTGCGCCACTCGGCTCGTGGCGCCTAC
>JAFGRS010000579.1 GCA_016935045.1 Lentisphaeria bacterium
CCTCGGGCCGCGGCAGTGCGGCAAGACGACCTTGGCGCGCGAGACCATCACGGGCACGTACTTCGACCTCGAGAAGCCGTCCGACCACCAGGTCTTTGCCGGCGACATGCAGCCTGCGCTGAGCCGGTTCCCCGGCCCCCTGATCATCGACGAAGCACAGCGGCTGCCCGAGTTGTTTGCCGTCCTGCGCGCGGTCATCGACGAAGACCGAAAGCGGACCGGACGCTTCTTCCTGCTGGGCTCCGTGAATCCGTCCCTGGTCCGCCAGGTCTCCGAGAGCCTGGCTGGGCGCGTCGGCATCGTCGAGCTGACGCCTTTCCTCTCTGCCGAGGTCTCCGGCCAAGGCCTGGACCTCGGTGCCTACTGGCTCCGCGGCGGCTACCCGGATGCCTGCCTGGAAGCGGATACCGACACGCGTGCCCGCTGGCTCGAGAACTACCTCCAGACCGCCGTCGAACGTGACTTGGCCATCCACGGGCTGAGCGCCTCTCCGGTCGAGGTGAGGCGTTTCATGGCGATGCTCGCGCATCTTCACGGCGGTCTCCTGAACGCCTCCGAACTGGGGCGCGCCATGGGCGTCAACTACCACACCGTCCAGAGTTACCTCGACATTCTCGAGGGGCACTTCCTCGTCCGCCGGCTGCCGCCGTGGTTTGCCAATGTGGGCAAACGTCTGGTCAAGGCCCCGAAGGTCTACCTCCGCGATTCGGGCCTGTGCCACTACCTGCTCGGCGTCCGCCAGGACCGCAACCTGTTCGAGAGCCCGCGTCGCGGGGCGACCTGGGAGGGCTGCATGATCGAACAGGTGATGGCCTTGGAGAAGCTCAGCCACGTCGGCAGCCAGTTCTGGTTCTACCGCACTCAGGCGGGAGCGGAAGTCGATCTGGTCGTCGAGCGCGGGGACCGTTGGCTCGGCTACGAGTTCAAGTGCGCCAGCAGCGTCGGGCGCGGCGACGCCTCGGGACTGCGCGTCGCCTTGGCGGACGGCGTGATCGATACGGGCAGCGTCGTGTACTTCGGCGACCGCCGCTACCCGCTGGCGGATCGCATCGAGGCGGTACCGGCAGTCGAGATGCTGACCACCGGCTGATGCGCGTCGTGGCGGCCGACGCGTTCACGCTGGGTTCGCAGAGCCAGTTGTGGATGTTGGTGTCGCGGGTGCTTTCCATCCTCGGACGTCTACGTAGCAGGCCTTACGCCGGGTTGCGCCCGTGGGGGCGCGAGTGTACACTCAGGGCAGAACGGTGCATGCAGCTCCACTCAGCGGTCGAACGGCGCGGGAAACGAAGCATGGGCAGGATTGCGGCGTGGCGATGGACGGTCGGCCTGGTGCTGCTCCTGGCGGCTTGTCGGTTGGGGGCGGCAGCACCCCGTGAAAAGGAAGGGGAGGAGCCGGCCAAACCCGGGGGCAAGGCTGTCGCGCGCGAGCGGGAGGCCGGACCGAAGGACGCCAGGGAGGGAGTCCGGCAGGCGCCGCCGGAAAAGAAGAAGAGACCGCTCCTGACGGCGGAGACGATCGCCAGAAGCAAGGAGCAATTCCCGCAGATCCTGGACCTCCGGCAGACGGTGGATACCCTCTACGAGGAATACGAGAAACGGGCCCTGATGCTGGGTCGGAAGGAGCGCAAGGACGCACTCCGCGAGCTGCCTGCCATCGCCAAGGACCTGGCAAAGGGCCTCGAAAAACTCGAGGAACTCCACGCCAAGACGATGAAACCGCTGAAGGAGACACGGGAAGACCTCGAGAGGGAGGAAGCCCGCCTCATGGAACGCATCGGCCGCATCGAAGACCGGAACCGGGAAGCAGGCGCGGAACGCAAGGCTGTCGACGAACTGGTGGCGAAACAGGGCGAACTGGACGACCGCATGGCCCTGCTGGACGAACTGGGCAGCCCCGGCCTGGTCCTCGAGGACCCCGAGGAGATGGTCCTCGGTTCCCTTCTCCGACCGAGCGAGCAGCAAGCCCGTTCGCTCCGGCACGTGGTCGGGGAGTACCCGGACTTGGTGGAGGGTCGCCTCTACCTGGCGCACCTCCAGGCGGAGATGGAAGCTGCGCGCAGGTCCCGGGAGGAGGATGGCGACGGCGGGGACGCGCGGGAGCAGCAGGCGCGTCTGGAACGTCAGCGCGAACAGGTGCTCAGGAAGTTCCGCGGGGTGTTCCTCGATGTCCGCCGGGAGTACATCGAGGCGCTGGAAGACGCGCAGGAGGAAAGGGACAGGATTGCGCCGCGGGCCGACCGGGAACGGGAGCGCGGCAAGCCCGGCAAATACGAGCAGATGCTCAGCAGCATCGAGTCGCGCCTGGAGGGTTGCCGCCGGAACCTCCAGGCCGTGGATCTCTTCGTCAAGGGGACGGGAGCCGTGGAAAAGGCCGAACTCGATGCCATGCTGCCGGAAAACAGGCATCCGGATCGGTGAACCCGGCCCCCCTTGGCGTGGTCCAACGTTCAGGGGGGGGTGGGATGGCCGTGGGAGTTCGGAAAGGAAGGAGCGGCGCGACGGATGTCCGCAGACACGGAGTAAGGAACGACGTGCAGACGAGTGTGAAACGGGGAGACCTGCTGATTGCCAGCGCCTCGCTGGTGGACCCCAATTTCGTGCGTAGCGTTGTGCTGGTCTGCGACCACAGCGACGCGAGCGGTACGTTTGGCCTCATCCTCAATCGGCCGATCGCCGTGCCCGAGGCCCTCAAGAAGTCCCTCCCCTTCCCCGTCGCGCGACTCTACCAGGGGGGGCCCGTGCGCCTCGAGACCATGCAGGTCATTCATCCCTACGGTCAGACCATCCCGCAGTCCCTCGAAGTGCTTCCGGGCACCTGGGTCGGGGGTGACTTCGGGATCATGCAGGAAGGCTTCCGGGAGGGTCGCTTCGACCCCGATCGCTGCCGATTCTGCCTGGGGTACTCCGGCTGGGGCGAGGGCCAGTTGGCGGGCGAGTTCGAGCAGGATGCCTGGCTGCTGGCCGAAGGAAGCGCAGACCTCGTTTTCCAGACGCCGGTCACACGGCTGTGGGCCCAGGCGGTGCGCGCATACGGGTGCAGCCATCCCATGTTCCGGCACTTCCCGGATGACCCGAGCTACAACTGAAGCCATGCGGAGGAGCGGCAGCCACAGGATCGCCGCACACGCTCCGAGGATACACAGGTCGGAAGCCAGGCGGGAGCGCCCCGCAGCAGACACGGGAAACACAGAAACGGGGGCATGAGACCATGAAGACCGGACTCTGTCGATGGTTCGCGGCGGTACTGTGCGTCGGCCTGTTCCCCGGACTGACCCCGCCGGGTCGTGCGGCCGAAGCGGCAGCGGTGACGGAGCTGCCCAACAGCCGCATCTTCGTGCACGACATGACCCCGCTGCCGGCCAGCAACGTCCAGAACGTCTCCATGGTGGACTGGTCCCCGAAAGCAAACCAGCTGGTGTTCGACCGCATGGGACTCAGTCAATACTACAATGTGTACACGGTCACCCCCGAGGGGTTCCGCCTGAACTGCCTGACCCTGGACCGGGACCCGGCCACCGCCCAGTTGCATGAGTATTCTCCCTCCTGGCACCCGAGCGGCAACTTCATCGTCTTCTCCGGCCAGAACCGGGGTTCCACGAACTACCGCCGATCCGGTCCCGGGACAGGTTGGCACTGCAATCTGTGGCTGGGGAAGGCCGACGGCAGTCAGCTCTGGCAGATCACCGACCTCGCCACCCGGTACGGCAACCCCATGGGGGCAACGATGCCCACCTTCAGCCCCGACGGCAAGAAGCTCCTGTGGACCGCCTTCACCGGCAAACCCGCGGCGCGGACCGCCTTCGAGCAGCGCTCCCTGTGCCTGGCGGACTTCGATATCAAGGACGGCAAACCCGTCGTCGCCAACGAGCAGTACTTCCAGCCGGGCCGTCGGCGGGAGTTCTACGAGACCTACGGGTTCAGCCCCGACGGCAACCGTATCCTCTTCGCCGCCAACGCCGAGCAGGACCAGCCCTGGTACTGCATGGACATCTGCACCATCGACCGGGGCGAGACGGAACTCAAGGTGCTGGCCTCGAACGTGGGGGGATGGGACCGCTACGCGTCCGTGTCCCCCGACGGCAGGAAGATCGTCTGGAGCAGCAGCCGCACCTTCATGATTCCCTTCCTCGGCCCCGGCGGCACGGATTGGGAACGCTACCTCAGGGCAGAGCTTTGGATCATGGACGCCGATGGCGGCAGCCCCAGGCAGTTGACCTTCTTCAACAGCTACGGCGCCAAGGAGAACAACGGCCGCAGGGCCTTCGTGGGAGACACGGCCTGGAGCCCGGACGGCACCCGACTCGCCATGGTCCTGTACCGGGAAACGCGCAACTTCGACGTGGTCAGCGAGATCGTGTTCGTGACCCTCGGCAAGGACCCATTCAAGGAGAGACCGGCGCCCAGGCCCGGGACCGAGGCGCCAAGCGAAGAGGAAAAACCCCAGGAACCCGCCGAGAAACCCAACGGGACGCCTCCAGTCCCGAAGTGGTGACCGCCCGGACTCGACTTCCCCCAGGAAGCGGTGCGCGGGGAGCGCTCCCGGCCCCGACCGGGTGGGGGTCCTTCCCTCAGCCGGAGTGGCCGTCCCGGTTCCCGGGGAGCGTGGTGCCGGTGGCCGGGGTCGATCGTGGGACCAGGCGTCTGCCCCAGTAGGCAGCGAAGGCAAGGGCAGAGACCGCAAGGGCGATCCAAAGACAGAGCAGCAGCCTTCGGTGACGCGGCGCTCCCACGGCCGTGAGGGGATAGGGTTTCTCGCAGGTGAACTGGCGGCGCTGCTTCCGATGCAGGCGCATGCGCGCGTTGACGGCCCAGCCGCACCCCTCGAGAAGCACACTCAAATCCTGCCGGCGCAGTTTCAGAAAGGCAATGAGCGTGATCGGCAGCACGACCAGCACCGCCGCCCCCAGAAAACTGAAGAGCACGTGACGGAACTGCATCGCGGAAAACGTCTTGGTGACAAACGCAAAGGCAGACCCCAGGGCCGCCGCGGTCATGCCCAGGCCAAACACAAAACCCGGCTGACGGGTGATCGCACCCGCCCCCGGGGCCCCCGCGGCGGGAACGGGCTCGGGTCCGGCGACGCCCCCCTTCGAGGCGGCCAGAGTGCGGTCGAACTCCGTCTGCAGTTCCTTCTCGGCGGCGCCGGACCAGGTTTCGATGCGTCCCTGGATCAGGCGCCACAGGCGGACGAAGGGGGCCGCCAAGGCTTCGCTCAGGCTGATGGGGTTCTCGACGATCTGGATGACCTTGGCGTCGTACTCGCGGCCGGTCACGTCGAAGAAGACGCCGCGTTTGCCCAGCGTAATGTTGCCCCGGGTGCCCGACGTCAGGGGGGAGCCCACCTTGAAGCCTTCGCCACTCTTGCCGGTCACCTCGAGGTAGACAATGAACAGATCCCCCGTCTTCGCAACGGTGCTGTGGGCGGCAACATCGTCGACTCTGACCGCAAAGTTCAGCCAGCGCCCGTCCACCACGGCCGAACCCATCTCGAACAGCGCCCGACGGTCCGCCGCATAGAGATAGGGGAAACTCACGAAGTTGTTGACGAACTCCAGCAGATGCCGCGCATAGAGAATGAGGCGCTCGACCTGCCGGACGTCGCGCAGGATAGTCGCCACCCGACGGTCCGCCGCAATGAGGTCCCGCGCCTTTCCGGCGAGATCGGAATCGAGGTGGTGTTCGAGGCGTTCCAGGGGCACTCCGTCGGCAAAGGCGGCCGGTTTCTCGGCCAGGTAGGCTTCGTGGGGCGCCAGGGCCGCCCGGATGCGCTGCCAGTCGTCCCGGGTAAGTGCCTCCGGCAGGTGGCCGAGAAGCGGCCGCAGGACGACGTCACGCAGGGCTTGGAGCCAGGCATCGTAGTGCGGATTGATGGCCTCTTCGCTGAGGGTCAGGGCGCCTTCCGGCACCGGTCTGGCCAGCGGTAGGAGCTTCAGGCATTCCGTTACTCCTCCGTTGCCGGCGGCCGTCACCGACGCCACGGCCCGGCCCGGGTCCCAGAGCCCGGGCAGAGCATGGCAGTCGAAGCGCAGGGCCCGGCAGGCAGCAAAGAACGCTTCGATCTCCGCTGCGTGTTCGTGCACCAGCGCGCAGGCCTGTGGGGTATCTGTCCCCAATGGCATCACGGCCGTGGCTGTCACCCCCTCGGGAATCTCTCCCCGCCGGCGCCACGCCACGTAGGCCCCCGCCTCGGCCATGAAGGCAGACAGGTGGGTCTCCCCGATGCCGAGGCGGCCGCCGCTGTCCGGGACGCTGCCCTTGGCGGTCATGACATCGCGGATGAAGGCCGCCAGTTCCGCGTCCGCCGCAGCTTCCGGCGGCACGATGCCGTCCCCGTTCAGCGGCCGGGCCTGGATGCCGGCGACAAAGGTGCGAATCTGTTCGAGCCGGATTTCCTTCGCCTGGGGATCGCCGACCCTGGTAAGGACGTACTGTGCGGATTCGAGCAGGGCCTGCCCGTCCGGAACACCGGCGGCAATGGCATCGAGGCAGATGCTGTCGCCCGAAGCGGGAACCGCGGCTGGGTCGGCGAGATGGTCGAGGAGCCAGCGCACCGCATTCCGGACCTCGTCGCTGGTGATGCGGCCGCTGCCGTCGGCATCCAGGAAGGCGAGGAAGCCGGCATCGCACCGGAATGCGGCCGTTGGGGCGCTGGTCGCGACCCAGTGCGATTCGTCCAGATCGAGCACCTCGGCCAGACTCGCGGCAGAATCGATCACGAGTTGATAGGTGCGACCATAGGTTGCAAAGCGCATGACCCGCTCCGCCTCCCGCCTTGACCCGGCGACGGCAACCACCACGGAACCCCTGACAGCGCCCAAGCTGCCTTCGCGGCGTATCCGACGTTCGGCCTACCGGATCGCAACGTCATCTCACAAGATCACTTCCCCAGCGCTTCCTCCGGCATGTCGGTGGCGCGGAAGGGCCCGATGATGAAGTACCAGCTCAGTCGGAACTGGCTGCTGCCATAGCGCGTGGGCAATTCGGCCAACCGGGCGCCGGTCTTCGGGTCGATCACGCTCAACAGCATCTTGGCTTCGCCCCGATAGACCATCCTCTTCCAGAAGGGGACTTCCGGAAGCTTCAGCGGTTCGCCGTTGTAGGGGATCGGCATGGGCAGCGCCGGGATCCCGAAGAGGTACTCCCAACGGTTCAGGGACAGAGTGCCGCTGGCAATCTCGAGGCTCATCTCGGCTTCGTCGGCGGTCTTCACCAGGATCGCCCCCGCATCCAGCAACGCCTGCCGGCACTTCCCGATCACGTAGGACTTGTCCAGGCAGTCCAGATTCACCGTGTCCAGAAACACCCGCCGGCCCCCAAACACCTCCCCGGGCAATTCCCCCAGCGCCCGGTCCGCGGCCGTGCTGATCAGGCTCTGCTCCAGAGCCGAACGCGCAGGCAAGGTATCCCGAACCGTGCCACACCCCGACAGGACCGCTACCAGCGCCAGACCGAAAACCGCCAACCGAACACCGTTTCGCACCATGATTCCATACTCCTGCAATCGTGCCTCGGACGACCACACCGTTGCCGCCCCTCCCCCAAAACTGCGGCGTGGAAACTGGCTTGTCAAGCCCGGCACAGGCAATTGGGAAAGCGCTGCAGAAACGCCGGTAGGGACCTGACAGCGGCTCGGCAGGAGCCCTTCGACGGGGCTCAGGGTCTTCAGAGAGGGTGCCTGGAAGCCCCCCCTACGTCCAAGCGGGTTCGCTCTCCACCACGGTGTGCCTGTCGGGGACTGGAAAGCGAATTCCCGTCCCCTCGCAGGACCGGGACTCGAGGCGCTGTCCTCCCCCCCGTTTTCCGGACACCCCACGCTCGACGGCGGCCGGAAAACACCCTCCCGGGCGTC
>JAFGRS010000071.1 GCA_016935045.1 Lentisphaeria bacterium
CGGTGCACTGCGAGGACGTGGGCATCAAGATGATCATTCTGAACAACCAGCATCTCGGCATGGTGGCCCAGTGGGAGGACCGCTTCTACAACAGCGTCCGCGGCAATACGGTGCTGAGCAGCGGCAAGGCCGAGCGGCCCTACCCGAACTTCCCGCGCATCGCCGAAGGATACATGATCCCCGGACGGGATGTCTGGACCAAGGAAGAACTCGAACCGGCGCTGCGTGAGATGCTCGACAGCCCGGGAGCCTTCCTCCTGGATGTCCACGTGCAGTACCAGGAACATGTGCTGCCGATGATCCCGGCGGGGGGGACCCACCGGGACATCATGGTGGAGTGAAGCGCGCCCGCGCGCGTCCGTGAGCCCGGACGCGCGCGGTTCCTTCTTTCTTCGGGCCTCGGGGGGGTCGTTTCTCCGCAGCCAGGATGGGCCGATGCCGGGTGCAGACGCCAGGAGACGGGATGCGGTCTGCCTCCGCGGCACTCCCGCGGAGGTGGGCGCCTGCCTGGGGCGTATCCATGGAGCGGGTTTCCGGGAGGGGGTGACGTCGTGCCTGGCGGCCTCGCCCCGGGAGCGGCTGCTCGAAGCCTCCCGCAGCTTTGCGGAGTTGGTGCGACGGTATGCCCCCTACTGGCTCGAGGAATCGGACGCCGTCGCCCGGGAGGCGCATACGGATGCGGAGGTGCTGCTGGCCTGGCGCGGCGCCCGCTACCGCGGCGTCAACCGGGACGCCGGGGAGTGCTTCACGTACTGCGCCCTGCCCCCGGTCACCCGGGGAGGGATCCTGTTGTTCCACCAGAACCGGGACAGTCTCCCGCGTCCCCAGGCGGCCTACCTCAAGCACCTCCTGGTGCCCGCGGGGCAGGTCTACGGCTTCGCGGCAACCGGCGATGTCACCGACCTGGGCTGCTTGACGGGGGTCAACGAACACGGCCTCTGCGTGGCCGCGGACATGGGCCCGCCGGAACCGGAACCGCGCTTCCGGGGGCTGATGAACACGGACATCCTGCGTCTGCTGCTCGAACAGGCCTCGGGAGTGGAATCGGCGTTGGGCCTGCTCAGGGACATCCACGAGTGCGGCGCCTGTGCGGGTGGAGCGACGGCGACGAACTGGATGCTGGCGGATCCCGGGGGGACGGCCCTGCGCGTGGCGCAGACGCAACGTCAGCTCGAGATCACCGAAGCCCGTTCGGGCATCCTGGTGATGCGGGACCGGGACCCCCGGGGGGAGTGGGTGCGCGCGGCCCTGGAACGCCGTTCGGGGGACGTGGACGCCGCCCTGATGGACGAACTCGGGCGTACGCCGCCCGTGCTGGATGCCACGAATGTCTCCGCCATGACGGCCCGGGTGACGCCGATCCGGCCCGACCTCTTCAGCAGTGCCGATTTCCGCCTGCGCCATGCGCCCGAGACCCTCGGCCTGCCCCTGTACCTCGGCAGCCGATGCACCCCGCGCGCCATGCTCGACGGCCGAGCCCATGCCGCCGTCCTGCCGCCTCCTGCCACCGCGGGGGGCGCCCTGCGCAGCTTCGAGACCCGGCGCGAGGAGGCCCGGCGCCTGCTGGAACAGAGCGCCATGCGTGCCCTGGGGGATGCCGGTGAGGCGCCGGCCCGCCGCGTCCTCACGGAGGGGACCCTCCGCCTGGTTGGCCAGGCCATCGGTTTCCTGGAGACGGGAGGGGGCACGGCGGCTCACGGGTTGACGCTGTGTCCGGCCTCTTCGAGCCGCCGGAGCTTGTAGATCAGGGCCCGGCGGCTGATCCCAAGCGCGCGTGCGGTTTCGGTGCGGTTGAAGCGGTGTTCCCGGAGTGTCTGCAGGATGACCAGGTCTTCGAGGTCCTGGAGTCGGCCGCTGGAGAGTTCGTGGGGCACGGCCGCGGCGCCGAGGGCATCCTGGATGCGTCGGGGGAGGTGTTCCGGGAGGATGACTCCACCCCGGGCCATGAGCACGGCCCGTTCCATGGCATTCTGCAGTTCCCGCACATTGCCGGGCCAGGAATGGAGGGCGAGGCTGGCGGCGACGGCGGGGGAGAGACGGTGCCGGCCGCCGCCGTAGCGTGCCGCGAACAGGTTGGCCAGGGGCAGGATGTCGGCCGGCCGTTCCCGCAGCGGGGGCAGGCGGATTTCGATGACGTTGAGGCGGTAGAAGAGGTCTTCCCGGAAACGTCCCGCGACCACTTCCTCTTCGAGGTCGCGGTTGGTGGCGGCGATCAGGCGCACGTCCGCATGCCGTTCACGGTTGGCGCCGAGCCTCTGGAAGGTGCCGTCCTGGATCACCCGCAGGAGTTTGGCCTGCAATGCCGGCGGCATCTCGCTGACTTCGTCCAGGAACATGCTGCCCCCATCGGCCTCTTCGAAACGGCCCTTGCGCGCATCCACGGCGCCCGTGAACGCCCCCCGTTCGTGGCCGAACAGCTCGCTCTCGAGGAGGGCCTCCGGAATGGCGGCGCAGTTCACGCACACCATGGGTCCCCGGCTCCTGGGGCTCAGGCCGTGGATCAGACGCGCGACCACTTCCTTGCCGGTGCCGCTCTCTCCCAGCAGCAGGACCCGCGAGTCGAAGGCGGCCACGAGCGTCGCCTCCCGCAGGGCGTCCCGCATGGCCGGGCTCTCGGCAATCAGGCCTTCGGGAAGCTGCAGCGGCGGCTCCGGCTCCGCTGCCGGGCGCGAGGCGCCGCGGGAGCCCAGGGCGCCCTGGACCACGTCGCGCAACTCGTCCAGATCGATGGGCTTCTCGAGGTAATTCAGCGCCCCGTCCCGGATGGCCTGGACGGCGTCCCGAATGTGGGCGAAGGCCGTCACCATGATCACGGGCACGACGGCACGCAGCGTCCGGGCCCGACGCAGGAACTCGATGCCGGACATGCCGGGCATGCGCACGTCGGACACCACCAGGTCTACGGGTGTCCCTTCGAGGATTGCCAGGGCCTCGGCGCCGGACGCGGCCGCGTGGACCGTATAGCCCTGCTGTTCGAGGAACCCGGCGAGCAGCCGGCGTTGGCCGGGGTCGTCATCCACCACGAGAATCGACGCTGTCACCTGGGCATCCGAACGCATCACTCACGCCTGCCGGCGGGTTTCAGTCCACTGAGCCGGAAAATGCTGCCGACAGGCTCGTTGGGAATGTAGCTGATGTCCCAGCCATGGGCCAGCGCGATCTGGCGGACCACCGCCAGCCCCAGACCACTGCCCTGCGCGCTGAGGGAGAAGTAGGGCCGGAAGATCTCCGCGCGGGAGTTTTCGGGGACTCCCGGGCCGTCGTCCACGACTTCCAGTTCATGGACGTCGCCACGGGGGACCATGCGCACGGCAATGTGGCCGCCCCTGGGTACGGCCTGGATGGCATTCAGCAGCAGGTTGAAGAGGACCTGGCGCAGCATGGTCGGGTCGGCCAGGATGGTCGGGGTTGCCTCGGGACAGTCGAGGGCGAGGTCCTTGTCTTCGATATCGGTTTCGAGGGTACGGGCGACATCGTGTGCGACGCCGGCCAGCGAGACGCCGGCGAGGGCAGGCTCGCGGGGTTTGGTGTAGTCGATGAACTCGTTGAGTCTGGCGGTAATGCAGTCGACCTCTTCGATGGCGGCATCGAGCTGTGCGCGGGAGGGTTCGGGGGTCTCCGGGTCCCGGGCCACCATCTGGGCGATGCCGCGGACGATGTTGAGGGGATTGCGGGTTTCGTGGGCCAGGCCCGCGGCGGCCAGGTTCAGTTCCCTCAGGTAGGTGTTCATGGCGCGGGCCCGGGCCAGGCGGACCTGGAGGTCGGCGGAGCGGGTAATGCCCCGCCAGGCGATCCCCAGGGCAAGGGCCGCGGCCAGGGCCACACAGGCCATGGCGATACGCAGCAGCAGGTCCCGCCGGATCACCGCGTCGGCGAAGGTGTGGTTGAGCATGAGCACCATCATGTGGAGGCCCTGTTTCTCGTACAGCTCGCGGTATTTCTCGGGGCTCTGCATGAAGGGATGGGACTGCATCCATCGTCCCCAGGAGGGCCGGCGCCGCCCGCGGTCCCCGTCCCGTTCCTGGCCGTCGGGGCGGTCTCCCTCCGGGCGCACCGGATCGGGGCGCATCTCGGGGCCGGTTCCCGTGGGCGGCGTCTTCCCCTCGGGTCCCTGTTCCCTGGGGGGGCCGGGCGTTTCGCCGGGAGCTGTGGGCGGGTGCTGACCGTCGTCCTCGGGACTCCAGACCACGGCCGCGGCGGCCCGGGCGGCGGCGGTGTCGTCCCAGTGTTCGAAGGGACCGCGCCCTGGCGGCGGCGTTTCGGGGCCGAGTTCGACGAGGGCCGCGGTGACCATGTGGCCGGAGCGGTAGCGCACGGCGCCGGGGGGAATGGCCGTCAGGTCGTCGTCGATGGCCTGGCCCCCGGCCGCCACCACCTCGCCGGAAGGACTCAGCAGCGCGATGCCGACCAGTTCCTGGGACCGCGCCAGGTCCTGCAGGGCGCCCTCGAGACGGTGCCGGGACACGGTTCCCATACGCCGCTGCGACCGGATCACCACCGCCAGCGAGGTGGCAATGTCGTGAGCCCGGTTGCGCAGACCCTTGTTCACCGAATCCCCCAGGCGGCGGTGTTCGGCGAACTGCCAGCCCAGGACCCCGATCCAGAAGACCAGGAGAATACCATATACGAGCGTCGATTGCCTGCGCATCGCGAGGGTCTCCCTATGGGGATGCGTTGGGTTGCTCCCCCGGCAGGTCGTTGGCGAAACGGCGCAGCGTCTCGGGCGGCGTATCCCGTTGGATGAGTTCGGCCTGGCGGTGTTCGGCATCGGAGAGTGCGGCCAGGTCTGTGTCGTTCACCACCAGGGTGGGGGTGAGGAAGATCAGCAGTTCGGTCTTGGAGGTGGAGGTGATGGTGCGTCGGAAGAGCATGCCGAGGAGGGGGATGTCGCCGAGCAGGGGCACCTTGCGCACGGTTCGCGTCTCCTGGTCGTCCATGAGTCCGCCGATGACGACGGTACGGCCGCTGGGGACGATGACGTGGGTTTCGGCGGAGCGTTTGGCGAAGACCGGGGCATTGACCGTGTCGGTGATGGGCACGGTGTCGCCAGTGATCGTGGAGATCTCGGGGGCCACGTCCATCTCGATGAGGCCGTCGGCGCTGATCTGGGGGGTAACGGTGAGGATGATGCCGATGTCCTCGTACTCGATGGTGTTGATGGTCTGGCCGTCGTCGGTGATCCGGCTGTTGCGGATGAAGGGCACCTCCTGGCCGATGGTGATGGTGGCCTCTTCGCCGTTGGCGGCCAGGATCGAGGGCCGGGAGAGGACGCGCATCTTGCCGACCTCCGCCAGGGCCCGCAGGGTGGCTTCGAGATCGTTCTGGAGGATGGTGGCGATGCCCCCCCGGGTCTCGGAGGCCATGCCGAACAGGGACGAGAGGATCGAGCGGTCGCCGTCCTCCTCGGTGTGGTCATGGCGGATGTCCAGGCCGACATCGAGGTCGTCCGAGTGGGTCACTTCGAGGAAGAGGACTTTGATGAGCGCCTGGGGCACGGGCCGGTCGAGGGCTTCGAGCACCCGCCGGATCTGCTCGCTGGTGGCCGCATCGGTGGTGACGAACAGCGTGCGCGTGTTCTCGTCCAGTTCCACCTGGGCCTGACGCTTGCTGCGGAGGGACGCCGCGCCCCCATCCCCGTCCGCCGCCGGCGCGACCCCCGTCACGAAGCGCGGCGGCCCCCCTTCCCCGCCGCCGCCCGGTCCGCCTTCCTGGGCCAGGGCGGGAAACCCTGCCAGCCAAGCCGCGGCACAGAGGGCGCAAAGCATGCCGCATACAGGTCTGCAACGGGGCCGGCGGGAAGCGGGCCTCCGAACGGTCCGGGCGGTGCGGTTGTTCATGGCATTCTCCTCGGGTGTCCCTTTAGCGTCCACCGGTCCGGGACCCCGTGGTGGTACCCGTGGTGCCTCGTGTCGAGGGCGTTGTGGACCGGGAGGTCGTTCCGGTGCCCGAACGGTAGGTCGAGGTGCGGCTGCCGCTGGACCTCGAACTCCCCCCGTCCAGATCGTCGTAGAGACTGTCGAGGATCTCCTTTGCGCGGGTCGCGTCGGCGTTCCGGAGCTGGAAGATGTGGACCGTCGGAACGTTGGCGGGGGTGGCGTCCAGTTCCTCGACCATGAGCACGATCTCGGTCATCAGGGTCATCGAGGCGCTGACGATGACGGAATTCGTGCGCGTGTCCGCCACCGCCAGCACCTTCGTCTCGGTCAGCTTGCGCTCGCTCTGCCCGGATTGGCCCGAAGCCTGACTGCCACCCGTCATGCCCGGAGGGCCGAAGGGAAAACCGCGGAACCCCGTGCGCCGGCCGTAGCGGGAAGACTGCGACTGGCTGCTGCTGTCCTGGTAGACCCCGGCGATCAGGTTCGCCATCTCGGTCGCGTCGGCGTAGCGCAGGGGCAGGACGCGGACCGTGGTGATGTCCTCGGTGGGCATATCCAACTGGCTCACCAACTCGCGAATCTGCGCCAGAATGTCGGCCGGGGCGGTGACGACGACGGCGTTGCCGCGCTCGTCGGCAACGGCCTTGACGTAGCTGGAGGTCTGCTTGGCTTCCCGCTGGCCCTCGTTCGATTCGGCGTTGCCGCCGCCACTGTCCCCTCCGCCCCGCATGCGTGCGAAGAACTCGCCCGGGCCGCCGGGGAAGCCGCCCCGCGAGGAGCGCGAGGAGGTGGAACTGCGGGAGGTGGGGGTCTCGTAGACCTTGTTGATGACGTCGGCGGTTTCCACGGCGTCGGCGTACTGGAGGGGGATGACGGCAATGTCGAGGATGCTGGAGACGGCGGTATCGAGGGCCTTGATGATCTCGAGCATGCGGCGGATGTTGGTGCGCGTATCGGTGACGACGAGGGCGTTGCTGTCGGCGTTGGCCGTGATGAGGGTCTGTTCCGGCACGAAGGGTCTGAGGGTCTCGACGAGCTTCGGGGCATTGGTACGGCGCAGCGAGATGATCTGGGTGACCAGCTCGCCGGAGGGTTCGACCGCTTCCGGATCGCTGCCGCTGACCACGGGGAGATTGCGGGTGCGTGCCGCGTCCCGCTTGACGATCTCGAGGATGCGGTCGGAACGCACGACGCCGTAGCCCCGATCGTTGAGGACAGTGTGCAGCAGCGCGACGGCCTCCTCGGGGGTGATGGGCTGATGGCTGACGATGTCGATGCTCCCGGCAACGGCCGCATCCCGCACGATGATGAACCCGGCCGCCCGGCTCAGGTACTGCAGGACCGTGTCCAGGGGAGCCGCCCGGAAGTGGAAGCGCAGCAGACCGCCTTCCGTCACTTCCGCATCGGCGAAGGGTTCCACCGCCGGCGCTGCTTCGGCTGCCGCCGGGGAGGGAGCGTCACCCGCCGGGGGGACCCCCGCGGGGGCCTCTGCGGCGGGAGCCGCGGGCCCAACACCCTCCGGAGGCGCCAACGGGCCCCCCTCGCCGGCTTCGGGCAGCGGCGCGGGAACGGGGTCGCCGGCCGGCACGGGGGGGGCCTCGGCCTCGGGGGCGGGGGCCTCGGGGGCAAAGGCCCCCTCCGCGGCCGGCGGCGGCGCCGCTTCGAGGGCGGCGGCGTCCGCGATCCCGGGTGGGAGCGCCGGCGGCGCGGGCGTTTCGTCGGCGCCGCGCAGCCCGCCGGCCAGGAGAAGAGTGACAAGGAGGATGCGTGGTTTCATGGCGACAACTCCCGTTTGCGGCGTTCCAGCATGCGCTTGAGAATCTCATCGGCACCCGCCGCCGACTCCGTGCTCGACGGGGCCGCGGCCGGCGCTGCCGCGGGTCCGCGCGTGTCTGCCGCGGGCGTCCCGGACGTGGTCGGGGAGACCCCGGCGGGGGAGGTGCCCGGGCCGGGGAAGGAGGCGGCGGACGGGGGCGCGTGGGTGCCGTCGGTCAGCCGCCAGGCTTCTCCCACGCGTCGACTCAGAGTCTGGCCGACATCGAGCCGGAGGGTGCTGCCGTCGCGGGCGGTCACCGTCACCCCGTCCGTGGTCACGGCCTCGAGACGCCCGATTTCCATGTCGTCACCCGGACGTCGAGTGCCGGCCAGTCCCGCACGGGTCCCCGCGAACAGGGCCGCGGCGGCGTCGTTCAGAATGGCCACCCCGACAAGCGTGGTCGACTCGGTAGGGATGGGCGGAGGCACGGAACGCTGCTCCGTCGGCGCCCGGGACACGACCGGTCCGCGGTGCGGATCGAAGACGTTCCGTTGCACCAGCACCCGGTACGCCTCCGGAATCTCGGCGTGAAGCCGGACCAGGGCCAGACCGAACGCAACGAGGTATGGCAGTCGCTTCATGGCGTCGTCCTCGCGGCGCTGCCCGCGGCGGCGCACAGGCCGCTGATGCGGAGGTCCACCACCAGGGCAGCGGACTGGCGCGTCCCGGGGGTAATCTCCAGGTGCTCGACGGCCACCGCCAGGGGACTGGTTTCGACCTGGTGCACGAACTGAACCACCGCACTCATCGAGCCGCCGCCGATGACCTGCAGCTCGGGAATGCTGCGGCGATCCGGCATCTCCTTCCAGCGCGGGCGCAGGGAGGTGACGGTCAGGCCGGCCCGTCGCGCCCAGGCGTCCACGCGCGTCAGAAGCGCGTTCTCCGCCGCGGCGGCTTCCCCCGGCAGCAGGCGTTCGTTGGCTTCCCGGCGCCAGCGCAGCCAGCGGCTTTCCTGGTCCACCATGGCCAGACCATGAACCAGGGAGGTCTCGAGTTCGCGGATGGTGTCGGCACGGGTGCGCCAGGCTGCCAGGAAGGGGTTCAGGACCAAGCGGTCCAGGACGAGAAGCAGCACGCCTGCACCGGCCCCGATCAGCAGCAAGCGTTCCCGATGGACGCTCCAGCGTTTCATTCGGCGGCCTCCGGGACAGCCCGTCTGCCGGCGGTGCCGTCGTAGGTGAAACTCAGGGCGAAGGTGACGGTCGAGCCGCGGTCGCTGCCCTCCCGGGCCTGGGCCACGCGCAGGTCCCGGATCCCGGGCGTCTGCCGGAGGGCTTCCAGCATCTGGAGCCAGGCGTCCCTCGAAGCGGCGTTGCCGGCGACGATGGCGTTGCGGCGGCCGCTGAGTTCGATGCGTGTCGCCCAGACGCTGCCCCTTTCGGGGAACGCGAGGGTGATGGCCTTGAGCAGGTCGAGGGTCTCGGCGCGGTCGCTGAACCAGGGCTGCCGGTCCTTGGCCGTCTCGATGATCTCCCGCACCGCGGCCGCCCGGGGCTCGATCGCTTCCCATTCGCCCCGCAGGCGCGCCAGCCGGTGACGCTGGCGGAACGCCAGGTAGCCCACCCCCAGCACCGCCGCCAACAACGCCGCCGCGGCCGCCGCCACGTGGCGCCGCCGCCATCCCGCCAAGCCGAATCGGCGCCGCACCCGGGGCGCCGGACGCAGGACCAAAGGGAGTTCCGCCGCCGCCTCGCGCCGGTCCAGAGCCTGCTCGCAGCAGAATGCCTGGATGCTGCCGTCGAGGGGCGTGCGGCGGACCTCAATGCCATCCTCCGCAAAGGTCTCACCGGCCCAGCGCGTCACCGCTTCGCCCACCTCCCGTTCCGCCACCACCTCGATGCTCCCCAAAACCGCGCGGAAAGCGGCGGGGAACTGCCGCAGCGTGATGCGCAGATCGCTGGCCATGCCCGCGGCGCCCCCGGAAACCGTGTCGGCGGTCTCCCCCCGGCCGCCCAGCCGGCGCAGCCCTGCCAGCACACCCCCCGACACGGCCACGAAGTCCAGCGTCCGCCTGCCCGCCAGCAGCCGTACCGAGGCGTGCCCCGCGGGAGCGGCAAGGGCCGCGGCAGGCACCAGGACGGGGTGACGGATGCCAAGGAGCCGCAGGACCCGTTCGAGGTTCGCGTACTGCTGACTCGGCAGACACGCCAGGACGGCCCGGCGCCCGGTGTCCTCGCCGCTGACCAGCGAGGTGCCCAGAACCAGCTCCTCGGGGGGCAGCAGGAATTCCTTCTCCGCCTGCAGCCGGAGGTAGGACGCCACGTCCTCCGCCGGCATGTCGGGAACGGTCACATTCGAGATCATCACCCGGCCGAGGGGCACGCCCACGATGGCCCGGTGCGGCAGGTGACCGAGGGGACGCAGCCGGTCGCGGAGTTCCTGGGCCACGAGGGCGGGGTCGTCGGTGAGGGGGTTCACGGCCAGGGGCGCGGTGAGGGGTTCGGTGCGCCCGTTGACGAGCAGGGCCGCGAGGCTCTCGTCATCAAACACGAGGACCAGCATGGCGGTGCGTCGGGTGAGCGTCATGACTCGTCCTCCGGCAGGGGGGCCACGAGTTCGCGATAGAGTTCTTCGCCCAACGGCCAGCCGAGGTTGGTGAGATCGCGGCGGGAGACGACGACGGGGGACCCGGTGGTGGTGTCGATGACGAAGCGGATGCGTCGGAAGGCATGACCGCCGGCGTGGACCGCCACGATGTCGGCGGCCACCTGGTAGCTGCGCGCGGTGACATAGGGCCCCATGGCTACGGCCACGTCCTCGCCCACGGCGCCGGCCAGCCACATGGGGTTGGAGGGCGTCTCGTCCCCTTCCCCGCGGTAGGCCACGAGACTCTCGGCAACGTCGCTGCCGACGCCGGGCAGGCAGGCCAGGACGTCCACCGGCGCGGTGTTCACGTTGACGCGTCCCACGATGCGCGAGCCCGAGTCCACCGTGAGCCGGTCGAAGGCCTGGTCCGCCTCCCCTTCCCGGACCCCGGCGCGCAGGCAGAACTCCAGCACGCTGCGGAAGCGGGTGGACCCCACCCCGGCGTCGGCCGCCATGACGGTGCCCCGGCTGCCGAAGAGCTGGACCAGGGTCTGCCGCACCTGCTGGGGGTTGCCGTTGAGGTCCACGCGTTCACTGCCGTCCGCGGCCAGGTTGGGTTCCCGGCTGTGGACGGTGAGGAATGCGAGCACGCCCAGGTCGGCCACGTCCTGGAAACGTTCCTTGTACTCCTCGGCGAAGTCCCTCTCCCAGGGCTCGACGATGGTGTTGCGGTTCCGGTCCCGCCCCGTCAGAATCAGGGCCTCGACCCCGTTGACCAGGCGGATCTCGTCCACCGTCTCGACATTCGCGTCCTTCGCGACATAGGGCGGATCCAGGGCCAGGTAGGTCTCACTCTCGGCGCCGCCGGCCGAGATGTCGGCATCCTCGTCGATCCAGTCGCCGATGGCGGCCGCAAACTCCGCCGTCATGCCGGGAAGGGCTTCGAGCATCTCCGGCTCGGCCCGGTTCAGGTTCAGACGCGAACACTCGTCCTCCAGCGCATAGGTCGGCGCCGAGGCCGAAACGTCCGCGCCGCGACCCAACAGCCACACCCGGCAGTTGCCGATGGCGACGTCCTCGGCCTCGTAGCTCTCACGGTCGGGGAGCGTGCCCTCCTCCTCGACGTCCCCGAGCACTTCCAGCAGGTACCGCAGCATCCCCTCGACGGCATGGTCCGCTTCGAGGGACGCCTGCAGATGGGCATCGCGCCGGTGCCGCAGCACGGCCGTGTGCCCCGCCATGAGAGCCGCGGCGCACAGCCCGGCCGCGAGCCACAGGGTCAGGACCAGGACGCTGCCACGCTGACGCCGGAAGGCACTCATGGGGCCCCCTCCTCGGCGCGGACGGTCTGCATCAGCAACGGCACCAGCAGTTCGAGGGGCGGCGGGGTGCGGCCGTCGGCTTCGGCGAAGTCGATGCGGATGCGGACGGCTTCGGGCAGGCGGTTCTCCTCGGCGCTCGAGTCCCAGCTGTCGACCCAGGTGCCGTCCGAATACCAGGAGGCCGCGAAGGAGACGACGTCGTCCAGGATCACCATCTCCTCGGGTTCCTCTTCTTCGACCGTGAGGAGGTTGGCCCGGGCGGTCCGGACCAGGGTCCGGGCGTCTCCATTCTCGCTCTCGACCAGGTAGTAGCGGACCTCGACGAGGTCCCCGCTGAGGTCTTCGGGGTCGCGGGCGCCGATGGCGGCCACCCACTGGACGTCGTCGAGGCGCCACTCGCCCTCCTCCTCCGCCGTCGCCAGCAGCGGGGCCGCGAGGATTCCCGCAGGCGGGACCGCCGCGGCGAGTTCCGCGGCCAGCCGGCGGCGCGCCAGATCGAGGGGCACCTCGGCCGCTTCCCGCTCCTGGCCCTGTTCCTGGAGCCGCCACGCGCCCGCCATGGTCGTCAGCAGGGCGGCCATGAGCGCGGCGCCTGCCATGGCCGCCACCAGCAGCTCCAGCAGCGTGAAGGCCTGTTGACGGGGACGGGGGAACACGGCTCACTCCTGCAGTTCGGGGACAAGGGTCGTGAGAGTGACGGTCGTCGGTCCGAAGCGACCGGGACCCTGAACGGACAGATCGAGCCGGCGCAGGAGGACTTCGCCCGCCGTCCACTCGTCGGAGGCCAACTCCCAGGTGTAGCCGGGATAGTCCTCTCCGAAATCGCCGTTGTTCTCGGGGTCGGCCCACTCGCCGGTGACCACGATTTCCCGGAGCTTCAGATCGGCCAGGGACGCGGCCCGGCGCCGGTACGTATCGGCCTCGTCCAGCATGGCGACGGTCATCAGGGCACGCAACGCCACCGGGATGACCACGGCCGCCACCAGCACGGCCACCAATACCTCGGCCAGTGTGAAGGGGCGTCGTTTCATTCCTCCTGCTCCTTCACCAGCAGAAAGTTCGCCTCACCGGTGTCCCGCACCAGGCGCCAGACGCTGCCCGTGCTGCGCACGTCCCGCAGGGTCACCTGGTGGGGGCTGTCCTCGCGGATGGCCCCGTCGGGCCACCACACCAATTCCCAGCGACCGTCCTCGGTCCGGTCCGGGCCGGTCCGGTCGTCCGCTTCCATCTCCACATCGTCGCTCATGTCGTAGGCGAAACCCTGCACGGGAAAGCCATACCCACTCACGGCATCGAGGCCATACCGGCGCTCCTCGGGGTCGATCCAGACGGCAACGGGAACCGCCCGGGTGATGGCCGTGTCCCGAGCATGCCGCGTGAGGGCCCAAAGCCGCCGCGCCTCGTGGTCCAGCCTCCTGCCGCGGAAGAACCCGGTCAGGTTCGGGACCACGACCGCCATGGCGGTGGTGAGCAGCAGCATGACCACCACCAGTTCGAGCAGCGAGAAGCAGGCCCTGCGCGCGCGGAGCATCATTCGCTGTCCCAGTTGCAGATGTCGTCATCGTTGCCGGCACGGCCGTCGGGGCCTGACGAGCTGAGGTCGTACCCCTCGGTGTTCTGTTTGCCGGGATACTCGTACAGATACGGGTTGCCCCAGGGGTCGGTCCTGACCGCCTTCTTGAGGTAGGGGCCACGCCAGTCGGGGGCATCGCTGGGGCGCTCGACCAGGAACACCAGGCCGTCGTTCCCCTCGGGGTAGAACCCATTGTCCACTTCGAAGGCATCGAGGGCCACTTCGATGGAGGCGATTTCGGTGGCGGCGGCGGTGATCTTGGCCTGTTTGGAGCGTCCGGTGAATTTCGGCACCACCACGGCGGCGAGGGTGGCCAGGATGACGAGCACCAGAAGCAACTCGACCATGGTGAAGTCACGCCTGGTAACGCCCTGGCAGCGCCCGGCGCGCCGGCAGGCCCGGCGATCGGTGTGTGTGCGCGCGAGTGTCTTCATGTCGTTCCTCCGAGCGTGCGTCAGCCTTGTGCGACGGATCGTCACTTGATGTAATCCTGGATGGCGAAGATCGGCAATACCATGCCGATGACAATGGTCCCGACCAGGGACGCCATCAGGAACAGCAGCGCCGGCTCGGCAAGCGCGACCGCGGCCCGCAGCCGCCGGTCCAGCTCCTCTTCGGCGTCCTCCGCCAGCCGGATCAGTTCCTCGCCCAGGCGCCCGGTCTGCTCCGCAATGGTGATCATGGCCACCACGGTGTGAGGGAAGAGCAGGGGACAGCCGGCAAGGCTCGCACCCAGCCGGTCCCCATGCTGGACCTGCTCGATGGAGTTGTCCACGGCCTCCGCAAGCACTTCGTTGGCCAGGGATTCCCGGGCCACCCGCAGGGCATGAATCAGGGGCACGCCGGCCTGGGTCAGGGTGCCGAGCATGCGGCAGAATCGGGTCATGGCAAAGCGCGAGGCCACGGCCCCGAAGACGGGCAGGCGCAACAGGGCCGCCTGGGCCCGGCGCCGGCCGCCCGGGGAAACCAGGAACCGGCGGGCCGCAAGCAGCGCCGCCGCCAGGGCCAGGAGCACCACCACACCGTAGCGCTGCGCCCGCAGACTCAGGTCGACAATAAAACGGGTCAGCGCCGGCAAGGCCGCGCCAAAATCCGCGAAGATGCCCTCGAAACGCGGAATGAAAAACACCAGCAGAAAGGCCAGTACCGCGATGGAGAGACCCGCCAGAACGGCCGGGTAGATCATGGCGCCAAGGACCTTCGAGCGCAGGTCCCGCTCCCGGGTCTGGAACGCCGCGATCTGACGCAGCACGACATCCAGGAACCCCCCGGTCTCGCCGGCGTTGACCATGGCCGAGTAGACCTTCGGGAAGATGTCCGCCTGGCGAGCCATGGCCTGGGAGAGGGAAGTCCCGTCCACCACCTCGTCGTGAAGCAGGCGCCAGTAGCCCTTGTGCCTCTCGTCGGCCTCCTGCCAGAGCAGGTGCAGGGCCTGCGACAGGGGCACTCCCGCCGCCAGCAGGCTGGCGAGCTGACGGGTGAAGGCTTCCAGCACCCGGGCCGGGATCCGGCGCCGGCGCAGGCCCGGGCCCGCCGGGAGGGTTCCCCCGGCCCCCTCGCGCAGGTCGACGGGGCGCAGGCCCTGGCGGTCCAGGAGTCCGAACGCCTCCTGACGCCCGGCCGCATCGAGCTGCCCGAAGACCGCCGAACCGTCCGCGCGCAGGGCTTTGTACGTATACGAAGCCATGGTCACGTGGCCTCCGGTGCGTCGGCCTCGGCAGTCACCCGGACCACCTCTTCGAGGCTGGTGACGCCGGCCCGTACCAGCCGGAGCCCGTCCTCGTGCAGGGAGCGCATGCCGTGAGCCACGGCCGCCTGCCGAATCTCGCCGCTGGAACGCTGCGCCTGCAGCAGCCGGCGCACCTCGTCCGTGATGGTCATCATCTCGAAGATCGCACGCCGACCGATGTGTCCCGTGCCCCGACAGGCTTCACAGCCGACGGCATGGTAGATCACCGCGGACCCGTTCAGCCCCCACTCCCGGGCCCAGCGCGCCGCCTCGGTCGAGGTGTCCGGAGCCTTGCACTGGGGACACAGCACCCGCACCAGCCGCTGCGCCAGAACCGTGTCCACCGAGGACGCCACCAGGTAGGGTTCGACGCCCATGTCCACCAGGCGCGTGAGGGCCCCGGGTGCGTCGTTCGTGTGCAGGGTGCTGAAGACGAGGTGTCCGGTGAGGGATGCCTGCACCGCGATCTTGGCGGTCTCGGTGTCGCGGATTTCCCCGACCAGGACAACGTCCGGGTCATGGCGGAGGATGGAGCGGAGGCCGCGGGCGAAGGTGAGACCGGCCTTCTCATGGATCTGGATCTGGTTGATTCCCTTGAGGCGGTACTCGACGGGATCCTCGATGGTGATGATCTTGCGTTCGGCGCTGTTGATTTCCTGCAGGGCGGCATAGAGCGTGGTGGTCTTGCCGCTGCCCGTCGGCCCGGTGACCAGGACGATGCCATGGGGCAGGCGCAGGACGCGGCGGATGAGGCGCTCTTCGCGGGCGTCCATGCCCAGACTGACCAGGCCGCGCAGGGCACTGGCCTGGTGCAGCAGCCGCATCACCACGGCCTCCCCGTGAACCATGGGAATCACGGACACGCGCACGTCCACCTCCTCGCGCTGCAGCCGCAGCTTGATGCGGCCGTCCTGCGGCACCCGTTTCTCGGCAATGTCCAGGTTGCTGAGGATCTTGACCCGGGAGACGATGGCCGGCTGATAGCGCTTGAGCTGGGCCGGGACGGAGACTTCCTGCAGGACTCCGTCCACCCGGTAGCGCACGCGCAGTTCGTCCTCGAAGGGTTCGAGGTGCACGTCCGTGGCACGCTGGCCGATGGCGTCGGCCAGGATCTGGTTGACGAAGCGGATGATGGAGGCATCCTGGGCGATGTTGTCCAGGTCCACATCTTCCTGCGTGTCGTCGTCCACCACGCGGAGGCCGCTCTCGCGCTCGATGGAGTCGAGGGTGTCGGCGCCCACGCCGAGGTGCTCCTTGATGGCCTTCTGGAGGGCGTCGCGGGGCACCAGCACCGGGGAAAGGCGCAGGCCCGTCTGGGTGCGCAGCAGGTCGATACCGCGGGTGTCGAAGAGCCGCCATGTGCCCATGCCCACGGTGTCGTCGCGCCGGTACAGCGGCAGCAGTTCGTGAGCCAGGAGGACGCGCACGGAGAACAGGGAAACGAGCTGGGGGTCGACGGGCGTGTCATCCAGACTCGTGTAGGGCAGACCGTACTCCTGCGCCAGCCAGCGCAGCACCTCACCCTCGTCGGGCGCTGCCGACACCGCGCCCGAAGCGATCTGCTCGGACAGCAGGCGGGCGTCCGGCTCGGAGACCTGCCGCGCGTCGACGTAGCGTTGGAGAACCTGGTCCATGGGGCACCCGTCGTCTCGGCACGCATGGGGGTGGGAGGGAAACCCGGCCGCTCACCACAGGATGGGCGGCCGGGCGGGAAGGGAAGGCGAACTCAGTCGAGGATACCCATCAGCACCAGACGTGCCTCCTGGGTCAGACTGAGGACTTCGCGGAGGCCCTCCTTGGCCTTGGTCACCTCGGCCTCCTTCACGGTGCGGGCCTTCCGGTAGGCTTCGAGGGCGTCCTTGATGGCATCCGCGTCCTCGATTTCGATGGCCTTTTCGAGGGCGGTCACTTCGGCCGGACGGGTCTCGTTCTCCTGCGGACGACGAGCCATGCCGCCGCGGCCACCGCCCAGGTCCCGGGCCGCTCTCTGGCTCTCGAACACCGCGGCCAGGCGGGGCTCGATGACCTTCCATTCGTCATCCCCGGCTTCGAGGCGCTGCTTGATGCTCTCCATGAAGCGCTGCTGCATCTGCGCCGGGTCCCAGTTCCCGCGGCCACGGTCACGGCCGCCGCCGGGACCGCCGGGACCACCGCCGGGACCACCACCGGGACCACCCTGGGCCAGGAGCCCGGCCGTGGCAAGGCACAGCAGGGCGGCGATGAGACGGAGAGACAGGTTCTTCATCGGTGCGACTCCTTGTGTGAGAAGGTTCCTTCCGCCTGGGACCGGCGTATCCGGCCCTTCGGCTGCCTTTCCTTCTAGCAGGACGCCTGCCAATTCCGGAATAACTCCCCCGATAGACGCCGAAACGCCGGGGAACCGGGCCGTGCCACGTTGACCGTTCCGCGCGGGCACATGCCAAGCACGTCCCCGACGCCCTCGATCCCGCCGTTCCCGGCGGTCTCCCGGGTTCTCGGCAGGGCAGGTCTTGCGCACCGCGGCGGCGCCGTGTGCGCAGGTTTTGCGCACTCCGCGGGTCAACGGCGGCGCGGGCGCACCTCGACCTCGAGTTCGGCGGGACCGGTGGGAGCAGTGAAGACGACCTCGACGTCCCGGAACGTGTAGCGCAGTTCGTCGGGAGAGCCCAGATGGGGCGCCAGGGCCTCCCGGAAGGCGGTGTCCGCCGCGTCTTCGAACACGATCCATTTCCCGCTGCCATCGGGCACCACGGACGTGCCTCCCGGGTGTTGCCGGCGGATGGCATCCGGGGCCAGTCGAGGGACCGTTGCCGCGGTCGCCCCTGCCCGGACCGTGCTCCGGACCGTGGCCAGGGTGGCCTCGGGAATCTCGATGCCGAGGAGCAGGACCAGGCGTACCCCCTCATAGAGCCGCGGATCGGTGGCCAGGTGATCGTAGAGGGCCACGCTGTTGCACGGGAAGAAGAGGCGGTACGGCATGTCGAATCCGTCGGCGTGCCAGGTCAGACCGGTCCCCGGCAGCGCGTCATGGGTGAGCACGCGCCAGACCCGGAGCCATCCCCGGGTGGTCTCGTCGGGCGCCAGGTTCGAGGCCCCGTACAGGTTCTGCCGGATGTGATGCCGGCTGACCTGGCCCCAATCGGAGTCCGGGTAGCGCACGATCACGATCTCCGGCTCGAAGTCCTCGGCGCGGATCGGGCGCGGGTGGTTCGGCATGTACTGCCGCCGGAATTCCCTGGCGGCGCGCCCCCATGCCGTCAGTTCGGGCTTCCCGGCGGCCTCGCGGTAGAGGCTGTCCCGGTAGTTGATGTTCTCGATGTAGGCGGCATGGGCACCGGTCCAGTAGGCAAAGAGCAGGGCCGAGCGCAGCTCTTCCGGGGTGTGGTAGGGCCACTCCTGCCGACTCCCCCGGGTACCCCTCGGCCCCCACAGATCGAGGCAGGGAACGTACGGGACCCCATACTGCCGGCAGGCCCCCAGGGCCGCCGCGCCGGCCACCGGCAGCACCGACTCCTTGAGCAGTTTGGGGTGCGGCGCCACGCCGGCACGCGCAAACAGGGGGAAGAGAATCGGAAACACGTGCTCCGAACGCACCATGGGACGCCCCAACTCCCGCCACGAGGCCCCCGCAAAGCCGTAGATCTTCTCGCGCAGGACCCGCAGATTCCATAGATTGCCCTCGTAGGCCGCCTGAATGCCGAGACCCTCGGCAGCGAAGAAGTGCGGCCGGAATTCCCGCACGGCATGGGCCCCGCCCGTGACGTCCACACCGTTGGTCAGCCAGTGCTCCGCCTCATCGTAGCAGACGCCCCGGAAGTGGGGTGAGGACTGACA
>JAFGRS010000072.1 GCA_016935045.1 Lentisphaeria bacterium
AGGAGCCGGCGGACGACACCAAGACACGGAGGAAGCGCCGGGGTGAACGAAAACTTCGAAGTCTACCTCAAGCAGGTTCTTCAGAACAGCCTCGTGAAACCTCCCGAGGAGATGATGGAGGACTGCCTGAAGATCTGCATCACCCTGGCCAGCGCCAGCGGCGGCTCCATTCTGGCCGAAGAGGGCCCATTCCTCAAGTTCATCTTCTCGAATGTCCCCTCCCTCATCGGCATGAACGTGCCCTGGGACAGCATCGCCGGCAATACCGCCCGGGAAAGCATCGTCATCTTCACCTACGCCCCCGCCGACAAACGGCATTACGACGCCATCGACGACACCATCAAGCACCAGACCCGTTACCTCCTCAGCATCCCGATCCCCTCGATCCATCAGGCCGCCGAAGCACGGGAACGGGTCAAAAGCGCGGGCGTGCTCCAGCTGCTGTTCAACGAGAACATCTTCCCGGGATTCGATGTCAACACCGGGGCCGTCGAGTTCAGCCTCCAGGACGTCAAGGAACAGGAACGCTACAAGGATACCCTCCAGGATGTCTTCTGGATCCTCCCCAACATCTCCTTCGGCATGGAGGTCATGCGGCTGCGGCAGACCTCCTACCAGGTCATCCATGAACTGAAGAACAAGCTGATCGCCACGCAAAGCTGGCTGAACTGCCTCAAGGAGGATATCGAGGACCTCAGCAAGGAGGCCTTCGAGGACGAGACGGTCAAGGAGGACTTCGAACTGGCCGAGAGCGCCGCGCGGGAGGGCTCGAAACTCGCCGTCAACTACCTGCAACTGACCAAAATCTACACGCCCCAGGTGGAAGATACGGACCTCAACGAAGTGCTCCGCCGGACGGCGGCGGATATGCGCGTCTTCGCCGCGGATTTCAGCGAGCATCCCATCGAGATCAAGCTGGATCTCGATGACAAGGTGCCCCTGAAACGCCTCGACCCGGATCAGCTGCGCATGGCCTTCTTCAACCTGTGCAAGAACGCGGTGGAGGCCCTTGCCGAGTTCCGCACGGAAAACGCCTGCCTGACCATCGCCAGCAGGGAACAGCCGCGCTCGACCCGCATCGACATTGCCGACAACGGGCCGGGCATGCCCGAGGAAATCGCCAGCAATCTGTTCACGGCCTTCAAGACCAAGAAGCAGGGAGGGACGGGGCTCGGGCTGACCATCTGCAAGAAGATCATCGACATCCATGGCGGCAACATCCGCTGCGAGACCGGCGCGAAGGGCACGCGCTTCCTAGTGGAAATCTGATGGAAAGCCGAGCACATTAAAAGGAATGGTACAGGAGACATGACCATGGCCGAACGCAAGTATATCGAGCAATCCCAGGGGTCGAAGGACTCGGAAGCCTACAGTCAGCTCATCGACAGCATCAAGCGCCGGATGGACCCGACCAGCAATACGGTGCTGATCGTGGATGACGAACGCGCCATTCGGCGACGCGTGGCGCGGGATATCGTCAAGAACGACGCCAGCATTGTCATCCATGAGGCCGGCGATGGCCAGGAAGCCCTCGACAAACTGGAAGAAATCCGGCAGACCTACAAGAGGGACCCCGTGCTGATGGTGGTGGACCTGAACATGCCGGTCATGGACGGGTGGGCCCTCATCGCTCAACTCAAGAAGGACTACGAGGCCCGGGGCGAAACGCAGGGCATCCCCATCATTGTCCTCTCCTCGACCGCCGGCGAGAAGGGCTTCCTGTTCAAGAAATCCGTCCTCGGGGGCAAGAGCGGCTATGCGCCTCTCGTCAATGTCGCCAAGGAAACCTGCATCGACCCGACCAAGTACGATGCCAAGGGCGAGAAGGGCCTCATGGCCTGGCTGAAGTACTTTATGGGCAAGGGCAGCACCTACGGATGATGTCCGCCGGCCGGCGCAGCGGGTCCCGTCGCCGGGAGCTGGCGTTCCGGCCCCCGACCTGGAGTGACATGGCGGCCGTGGCGGTTTCCGCCTGACCGGTCACGCCGGACAGCCGCCGCCTTCCTCCCACGTGCCGACATCCCCGGCCCTGCGCCGGCAAGAAAACGTGTGCGGCGGATGCGTGTGCCGGCAACCTCCCCCGGGGGACCGGGGTCCAAGGGATGTGGCAAGGCAAGTCGTGGCTGTTCTGTTGACAAACGGTCACACGCGAGGGGAGACCGACCCGGCGGTTCCCCACTTGGTGTCATTCTGCGAGCCCGGCGCCCGGAGTAGGCCGGGTCCTGTCCCCACAGGATCGCGGGGACCGAGAGAAGCGAACAAGGAGAAGCGTTCATGGCACTGAAGAAGGAAGTGGAGAGCGTCCTGAACAAGCAGCTCGACAAGGAGTTCGACGCCTCGGTGGTGTACCGGGCGATGGCGATCTACTTCGATCAGGAGTTGCTCAAGGGTCTGGCCGCCTGGTTCCTCAAGCAGTCGGCGGAAGAACGTTCCCACGCCGAGAAGATCATCGGCTACATGATGGACCGTGGCGGTTCGCCCGTCATCCCGGCGACCAAGGCCCCCAAGATGGCCTTCGACTCATCCCTGGCAGCCCTCGAAGCCGCACTCGCCCACGAACGGGCCAACACGGCCGGCATCTACGACTGCCTCGAAACCGCTCAGAAGGTCGGTGACCCCGCCACCGTCGAGATGCTGCAGTGGTTCATCAAGGAACAGGTCGAAGAAGAACAGTGGGCCGAGGAATACACCCAGATGCTCGAGAGGGTACAGAAGTCCGTGGGGGCCCTCTACGGCTTCGACCACCAGGTGGCCAAAGCCGCCGCGGGCGATTGAGCCACGCCCCGCGTCCTCGCGGGCACGCCTTTCATGAGGTAGGGCCGGCGGTCCCCGACGGCCAAGGGCCCCGAATTGCCGCCCGGGGACCGTGCAGCCTACCGTGGAGCGCCCGCGTTCTCGCGGGCACATTCATCAGCCATGAGCAATGTTCCGCGCCGGTCGCGCTCCCTGGTGGGGTTCAGCGAATGTCGAAGCTGAGGTTGTCCAGATAGAACACGCCATCGGTGTCGGTTTCGGCCGCGATGCCGACCCAGGTGACATCGCGAAAGGCCGTGTCGGTGAAGGGGATGGCCAGGGAGGTCTCCTGGTTCCCAGACTGCAGGGTGAGGGTGTACGTGGCGGGCCCGTCGCCACCCAGCGCGAAGCGGACGGCGACGCCAAACCAGGTCCCGGGCTCCGCCGCGAGCACGGCGATGCCATTGGCCGTGATCCGGCCCTCGGGGCTGACGCGGATCGAGGGCCCGACGGCATACGGCGGATCGCCGCGCCCCCGGATCTCGGCGTAGAAGGGCGCGGGCTGTGTCGGGTGCAGCATCGCGTCGAAAGCGAAGGCGATCTGTCCCCGGGTCAGGTTCCTCGGGGCCACATGGATGTAGGGGTAGAAGGGCTTCCTGAGTCCCTTGCGGTCGGTACAGCGGTAGCTCTTCGAACCGGAGGCGGCCACGCCGCTGGTGACCGCGAAGGTGGCCTGCCCCTCCTTGGCCAGGCGCAGCAATGGCGGCTCGTAGCCGTCGGGCATGTCCTCGAAGTCGAACGCGAAGGCCTGGGTCCTGGCCAGGTCCTCGGGCGTCCAGACTGCGCTGGGCCGGCGGCGGACGCAGCGTTCGGGGAGTTGGGTCCATGCTGCCTCCCCGTACAGACCGGCCTTCGAGATCTCGGCGTCGAAGGACTCGAACCCGATGGCCGTAATGGCCGCAGCGCCCGGATTCAGGGAGAAATCGCGCTCCAGCGGGGCCCGGAAACCCGGGTCCCCCAGCACACTGCCGGCATCCTGCCCCGCAGCCTGCCAGGAGGCAAAATCCCGGCCCGCAAAACGCAGCCCGGCGCCAACCGAGGTGCTGAAGTACATGTTCTCCCGAAGCACGGGAGGAACCAACCCGGGCTGCCAGGCGGACTGGATGGCGACATCGTCCGCGGCAACGTAAATGTTGCGCCAGACTTCGCAGCTGTTCGTCTGCCACTGCTCGTTGAGCCCACCGCGGAGAAAGAACCCGTTCCTGGCGAAAGCGCCGATGTTGTTGCGGAAGGTGTTGTCCACTCCCTTGTGCTGGAAATAGGCGTACCATTCCACGTCGTGGACGAGGTTCTTCTCCACCAGGGCGCCCCGCGACTGCTCGTCGAGGTACACTCCCGTATAGCCGCAGATGTACGGGTAGGCACGGGTGTCGTGAATGTGGTTGTGGTGGATGTGCGTATCCAGGGGCCCGAACTGGTAGACCCCGCCTCCGTCGCTGTGATAGCGCAGACCGAGGTGATGAAGGTGATTGTAGGCCACCTCGTTGGCGTGGGAGTAGGACTCGCCGTGGTGATTCCAACGGGCATCGAGGCCGATGGCGGTGTAGTGGGTGTCGGAGATGTCGTTGTGGAGGATGCGGGTATGGGAGGCAAACCGGTTCACGATGCCGTAGCATCCGTGCCATACCGTGCCCAGGCGGTGCAGGACGTTGTTCTCGATGGTGTTCCGCAGGACTTCGCCCGGGGTGTGGTCCGCTGCCGGCGAGCCATCGTCCGGCAGGCGTCTCAGGAGAACCGAGTCGAGTTTCGTGCCGGACTCACGGCCGCGGAAGAGGATGGTGTTGCGGCCGGAACGCAACGCCGCCACCAAGGGCTTGCCGTCCAGCTCGCGTCCCACCACGGGCGCTAGAAACCAGGAGGCGCCCACCCCCGTGTCGTAGGTGACCGTCGGACCGTCGTTGACCTGGACGGTGAACGAATCGGAACTCCCCGATGGCGCCAGGACCCGCGCGTAGAACACGTACTCCCCAGCCGTGTCCACGGCCACGGACAACTCCGTCTCCCCGCTGCCCTCGGCCCCCGCGGGCAGAACGACATAGGCCCCCCCGCCGGCCTCCGCGTCCGGTGCCACCACCAGGGCCCCGCGCACGGTCCCCTCTTCCGCCTGCAGCTCAACATCCCCCGGCAACGGCTGGACACGGGCCGCCAGCAGGGCCCCGAGATGGGTCAGGCCGATCTGCATGGCGCCCCCGCCAATGTCCCAGATGTGACAGCGCTCGATCCGATTGTCCTGACAGCCCGGACCGAGTTCCATCGCGTACTCGCCCAACTGGGCAAAGGTGCAGCCCTCGAACGTGCTCGACCGCAATCCCTCGGCGTAGACCGCCGCATCGAGGAACATGTGTCCCTGGCGGTACATGCCGTCGTAGCGGTCCAGATCGCCGTCGACATGGCGGAAATCGAGGTCCCGGAAGGTGAGGTGCCCGATGCAGCCCCTCTCCCCCATCCCACCCCGGAAGGTGACCAGGCGGCTGCTCAGCCGCGGCGCGATCACCTCGGCGGCGGCCAGGTCCTCCCCCGGCAGCGGGTAGTACGTCAGCATCGAGGTCCGCGCGTCCAGATACCATTCCCCGGGAGCGTCCAGCGCCTCGAACACGTTCACGACGTAGTAGCGGAACGCCTGCTCCCAGAAGTCCACCGAACGTGCGTGAGTACTGCCGAAGCGCACCACGCAACGTTCGGGCGCGATCTCCCGGATACGGTGCAGGGTCGGGGTCCAGGAACAGAGCAGAACCAGGTCCGCGTCGTGCAGGTTCGTCCACCCCGGATCGATGTCCCCGGCCCGGTAGACGAACGCCTGGCGCTCGTCCTCCCCCGGAGCCCTGCCCACGGCGCGAAATACCTTCTCGCCCCAGTTGGGATGACGCGCCCGCTGACGCGACTCCCCGTTGACGTAGAGACTGTGGAAACGCCAGGGCCCGCCGTCATCCAGGGCCGGCACCCGCGTCCGCCAATAGGGTCTTCCGGGCACGGGCTCCCAGGGGCCGGGCAGGAGGCGCCCACCGCTCAAGACGGCCCGTTCTCCCGGCCAGGAGCTGTAGGTGATGGCAGAGGAAGGTGTGCCCGTGTCTTCGGGCCGGAAAACGATGGGTTCGGCCAACGCGTAGCGCCCGCCGCGAAGAAACACGGCGATCGGCTGCGGCCGGGTCTGCGCGACCCGCAGCTCCCGCACCGCCTGCATCGCCCGCGGCAGCGTACGGAAGGGCCCCTCGAACGTGCCGGACTGCGCATCGTCGCCGTCCGGCGAGACATGCAAGGCGAGGGGGGCAGCCCCCGCCACCGCCGCGGCCCAGGCAACCAGTGCCGGCACGCCGAACACCCCCCGGACCCGGAGGAGGCGCAGACCCCGCATGGCCTGGGCAAACCGTCCCGTGCACATGGCAACCATCCTCCTGTACCGAACCGTGGCGATGGACGGAGCGCCTGATCTATTCATGAACCACGAATGGACACGAATGAACACCAATGGGCGCAACGAGTTCCGGCACCGGGGGCGGCAGACGGGGAA
>JAFGRS010000580.1 GCA_016935045.1 Lentisphaeria bacterium
CCCGGACCTCCCCGACGCCGGACCCGCTCCCGCGCGCGACGACCCGGGCCCCCACCGCCATCCCCTCCCCGCCGAAAGACGCGTAATGGGCCGCCCCGCCTTCGTACAGGAAAAGGCCGTCCACGAGCCGCGAGGCGAGCGCCGCGATCCAGCCCTGCGTGGCCGGGTCCGCGAAGAACGCATCATCCAGGACCGGCACCGAGGCCACAAGACCACCGCCGTCCGCCTCGCCGCACAGCAGCACCCCGGCGGCCGTGCCGCAGAAACGGTCTGCCCGGTCCCGGCATTCGAGCAGGGGCACGAAACGCCAGCGCCGGCTCTTGTGGATACCCGTTCCCTGGGGACGCGCATGCGGAGCCCGGACCGCGGCCGGATCTCTGCCCGACCAGGGCGGCACCAGGGCCTGCACGGCGTTGGCGCGGATGTGGTCGAGGTTCGTCACCGGGAAGGTCTTGTAGCGCGGCGCCACGGTCTCGATGCGGGGAGCGTCGGCGGACGCTGCGGCCAGGGGATCGAGGTCGATCTCCGCGCCGGGGGCGGGGCTGGTGCCGATGCTGTCCACGCGAAAGCGGTGGGGACCGTTGGGCACCTGTGTCGTGTGGGTGTGGGCCAGACCGATACTGATGGCGGCGGCCCGGCTGAGCACGAGTGCGTCCCCGGGCTCACCGCGTCCCTCCGACGTGCTGTCGTGCCAGTAGTGAAATGCCGAGGGGGGCAGAGCCACCCCCTGCCAACCGCGGCCGACCGGGACCGTCGCGATCCAGCGCGAGCCGTCGGTTTCGCGAATCTCCACCGCCACCTGCGGGGTCTGTTCATCGGCCTGGAGCTGGAGGGTGAGCCAGGTGTGATCTTCGGGAATCGATCCGGGAGGGACCGCGTGTTGGAATGTCTCCCAGCCGCTGAGGTCGGCGATATGCACGGCCAGGCAGCCCCCGTCCGCTCCATCCGCTTCCCAACGCACCCCGGCCTCCTTCTCCGGGGTGTTGCTGCCCCGCTGCCAGACTCCCTCCGTGTCCGTGTCGAAGGCAAACAGGGAACGGCTCCGCAACGCTCCGAACATGGCCTGACGGTACTCGTCCGAAGTACACCAGCGTCCCTCGAATTCCCAGAGGATGTAGCGGAAGGGGTCGCCCCCGAGGACCAGGATCTTGCCGCCCCGGGCAAGGTATCCGGGCAACGCATCCCGGGCCCCCGAGGGAATGCTGCGGGGATCGCACAGCACCAGCAGGGGCACGGCATCGGGCCGCATGAGGTGAGGATTGTCCAGCACCCGGTGATCGAGGGCCGCCACGCGGCACTCCGGCAACGCCGCCGCCAGCGCCCCCCGTAGGGACTGCGCCCAGGCCGTCCCGGCGCCTGCATGGATCCCCACGAGGGGCTTGTCCCCCTCCCCGGCCAGCCACTCCCTGCGGAGACTGTCGGCTTCGAGGCGCTGCCGTTCCAGCCGCGCCGCGCGGAACTCCGAAATCACCTCGATCATGGGCGACCTCACCAGTTTCCCCAACGGGTTCTCCCAGTGTTCCCCCAGCCAGACGACGAAGTGCACCTCCCGCGATACCGCTCGGGAAGGCAGACGCAGGGGCACCGCCGCCGTGCCGGTGCGGTCCACCATGCGCGTCTCGATCGCATGATAGCCCCCGCTTCCCTTGACCTCAACGTGCAACCGGGCGGGAGGAGCGCCCTCCGGCAGCGCGTAACGCACCTGCAGAGGCAGTACCGCGGCGCTGACCACCCGCTCGGGCAATCCCACAAAACCGCAGCCATACTCCTGGGCCGGCAGTACCATCCCCAATCCCATGGCCACTAATCCCATAACGCGCATCATCGGCAAGCCCTTTCCATACCGCTTCCTGTGCCCGGAATACGATCCCCCCGGGCGGAAGCCAGAACCGTCTCACCCGCCACTATACCCCAGCTACGCCGCAGCAGACAGCCCTCGCCCCAAGGGGCCGGGGATGCCGCACCAGGCACCCCGGTGTCGGAGGAGACCTTCCTCCTGCGCCACCGGGTGGCTACCGCGGGACACCCCGACCGGCCATCGTGGCTGCCCCCGGTGTGGCGTGGCCGAAGGAGGGTTATCTTGTGCCGGTGTGAACGGACCCGCCCCCGGCGGCGGTCGTGTGGCATGACGGCGTGCCGGCATGAACCTCGCGGATCGGTGTGCCCCCGACCCCTGGGAGCCTTGTGGCAATGAAAAGGGAAGGTGCATCCGGCAACGGCCGGACGGATCGCCTGCGGCGCCGCCTCGATGCGTTCCTGCATGACACGGCGGAACGGCGCCTGCGCGATGCGGAAGAGCAACGGGCCGCTGCGACCATCGCGGCGGCGGTCTACCGGCATACCCATGAACCGGTGGAGTCCCTGCGCCGGGCAGCGTTCCTGGAAGCGTTTGCCGAAACGATGCCCATCCGGCTCGACGCCGACGAGATCGTGGTCGGCTCGCAGCTCTTCAGCGTATTCCGACCGGCACGGCCGGCCGACCTGCCCGCCGGCGCCCCGTGGTTCGAGGGCAATGGCGGGCACGTGGTGGTCGACTACGGCCGCGTCCTCAGCCTGGGAATCCCCGGCCTGCACCGGGAGATCGCCGCCATGCCCGGGGACACGCTGCGCCAACGGCAGAACCGGCAGGCCTTCCGTCGTGCCCTCGACGCCTTTGCCCGCTTCATCCGGCGGCATGCCGATGGGGCCGACGCGGCAGGCATGACGGAGGTCGCCGCCATCTGCGCACACCTCGCCGGGAAACCCCCGGCCACCTTCCCACAGGCCCTCCAACTCACCTGGTTCACGCACGTTTTCCTGCATGCGGAGTCCAGCGCCGTCGCCATCTCCTTCGGTCGCCTCGATCAGTATCTGTGGCCCTATCTCGAGCGTGATCTCGACGAGGGCCTCCTGGACCGGCCCCGGGCGCGGGAATGGCTGGCCTGCTTCTGGCTGAAGTGCTGCGAGGGCGACGAGTCCCAGAACCTGGTCCTCGGAGGCTGCGACAGCAACGGCCGCAAGGCCGAGAACCCACTCTCCATCCTCTGCCTGCAACTGGCCCGGGAACTCCGCCTCTGGCAACCCTCCGTTGGCGTCCGTATCACCCCACAGACCTCCGAGCGCTTCTGGCGGGAGGCACTGAACCTGTGCGCCGCCGGCTTCGGCATGCCTTCCTTCTTCCACGATGCCGTGGTCATCGACTCCCTCCGCGCCGCCGGCATCCCACTGGAACGGGCCAGGGATTGGGCCGTGGTCGGCTGCTACGAGGCCACGCCGCAAGGAGACTGCCTGGCGCGAACCGTCCACGGACAGTGGATCCTGCCGCAGGTCTTCCTGACATACCTCGGGGAGCTGACCGAACGGCACGCAGATCCCACCCCCTCGACCTTCGCCGCTTTCCGGGACGGTCTCAAGACCCTGATGGCCCGGGAGTATGCCCACCGCAAAGCGGACTTCCAGACCCGCTGGAACACGATGCGGGATACCCAGGCATCCCCTTTCCGCAGCCTCTGCATGACAGGATGCTGTGCCTCGGGACTCTGTGCCGAAGAGGGGGGGACCCGCTTCAACCTCTTTGGCGTCAACGTCCTCGGACTCGGAACACTGGTGGACAGCCTGTGGGCCGTCCAGCGCCTGGTCTACGAGACCGGAGAAGTCACCCTCGATGAACTGGCCCGCCGACTGCGGGACAACGTCGCGGACGAAGGCTGGCTGCGACACTGCCGCACCCTCCCCGGCAAGTACGGCTCCGGAAACCCGGCGACCGATGAACTGGCGGCGGAGTTCGCACACCTGGTCGCCGACCTCGTCCTCGGCAGCCCTCTCGAACACGGTGTGCAGCCCTACCCGGGGCTGTTCATCTTCACCGGATGGGCCCACATGGACATCCCCGCCACGCCCGACGGGCGACGGCACGGAGAGCCCGTCTCCTACGGCATCGGCCCCAGTGTCTATTGCGCCGGCCGGACCCCCACCAGCGCCCTCCTCTCAGCGGCCCGGGCCGCCAACGACCGCTGCGGCTGCGGCAATCCGATGCTCTTGACACTCAACCGGGCGGACATGACGGGCGACGAGCGACTCGAGCGGTTGCGGCACACCATCGAGACGTACTTCAGGGCGGGAGGGTCGCACCTGCACATGAACATCCTCGACGCCACCCAACTGCGCCAGGCACAGGATGCGCCGCGGGACCATGCCGATCTGCTCGTGCGCATCAGCGGCTTGAGTGCGCAGTTCGTCGCCCTGGACAAACGGCTCCAGGACGCGCTCATCGCCCGCGTGGAACAGGGGCTCTGAAGGAACTGCTCCCCCCCGGCCTGCCGGAACGTCGCGTCCCCGGCGCGGCAGCTCCGGACCGCCGCTGGACTCAGGCCCGTGCCGGCCTCGGGTGGCGCGGCAGGAACAGGCATGCCCCCGCACCGAGGGCAATGGCCACGATGCCGGCCGTGGCAAAAGCCGTCCGCAGCGATCCCGTCGCATCGCCCAGGGCCCCGCCCACGGCCGGCCCAAGGACCTGGCCGATCCCGAAAACCACCGTCACCAGACCCAGAGCCGCCGGGGTCAGACGCGCTCCGAACACATCCCCACACAGAGCCGAAACGACCGCCGGAATGCTCCACGCGGTCAGGGCGAACAGGGCCCCCGAGAGGAAAGCCGCACCCCCGCCCTGGCCCAGTCCCAGCGCAAGAAAGGCCGTCCCCTGACAGCAGTAGATCGCGATCAGGGCCCTACGCCGGCCCCAGCGGTCCGACAGCCACCCCCAGAGGAAACCGCTGACGATGGAAAACAGGCCGATCTGCATCCAGTAGGCTCCCGCTCTCGTGCCCGACATCCCCAGACCGCGAACCAGATGCTTAACAAAGAAGGTGGAGAAGATGCTGTACGAGAAGCCAAAGGCAAAATACGCGGCGGCCACCACCCAGAGGAGCGTCGAACCCACCACGGCCGCCCACCCGGGCCGCCCCCCGGCGGCAGGATACGCCGGGCCACCCCCGGACTCTTCCGGACGGTCCCGCAGAAACAGAACGCAAAGCACGAAGATGGCGAAGGCAATCCCTCCGAAGGCGTACCAGCACACCCGCCAGCCCGACGGCGCAAAGGCCGCCAACAGGGGCGGCACGGCGACCCCCGTCACCGCCAGGCCAAGGCTCGAACCAGCTACCGCGCACCCCGCGGCCACACCCCGCCGCCGGCCGGAAAACCAGGCGGCCAGCAGACCCATGGCCGGAATGTTGGCCGCACCCCCGCCCACCCCACAGACAAAACGGGCCAGGCAAGCCTCCGGGAAACTCCGTGCCAGCCCGTTGCCCACCATCGACAGCGCGATGAGCAGCAGCGCCACCCGGATGACGACGCCGGGCCCATAGTGCGTGGCCAGGAAACCCGCCGCGAGCACCGCAAGCAGGTATCCCAGGGAGTTCCAGGACTGCAACTGGCCGCTCTCGGCGTTCGTCAGCCCCATCGACTCCTGCATCGGCGGCAGCAGCATACTGAACCCAAAGCGCCCCAGCCCCAGAGCGGCAAACACGACCAGGACGACCAACGCCAGAATCACCCACTCGTTCGAGGGCCTGCGACGCATGTCCACCCCTTTCCAAGACACCGGGAACCACCAGCCACACCAAAACCCGTATCGCCTGTGCCCGTCCCAATCCTCGTTGCATTGCCGGGCCGGTGCCAAGCCAGCCCTTCACGGATCCCCCGGCACCCCATCGAGCTGCCAGAGGCAGAGGGCCATGGGCTCCAGGTTTGCCGTCAGCGTCACGGTGTCACCGACGGTCAGGTTGCCTGTCTCCACCTGTTCGAGACCTGGCGCGCCATGGCCTTCGGCGAAACCGTTGCCGTGCGTCGAATCGATGAGGTAACGGCGCATGGCCAGCGGCCGTTGCCTGAGGGCGGGGGGCAGGTTGGCAACCGTGACCTCGGCCGCCACGGAGGTCGTGCCGTCCGGCTGCAGGTTCCAGAGGTGGACCACGAGGCCGTTTTCGTCCATGGTCGCCAGGACACCGAGCCCGTTGCCGTTGGGATCCAGCCCGCGCGAGACCGCGGCCACTTCCCGCCTGCGGTGCAGCCGCAGCATCCTGACCGCGGCGCCGTAGGGGGTCATACGGAGGTCCGTATCGAATTGGACGAACGCAATCTGTTGTTTCGAGTGGTACTGCACCCAGGGGAACAGGCGCAGGTCGGGGGATCGGCGGGCGTAGAACTGGAAGGCTGTCATGCCGCACGCCTGCCACAGGTTGCGGTCGGGGCGTGTCATCCACCGGTTGGCATACCCGATCTCGGTGACGAAGATGGGCAGGTCGGTGGAAAGGTCGGCGGCTGCGAGCGCGTCGTCGACCTCCTTTTCCCACTCCCCGACCTGGCATGGCCTGTCCTCGGCCCAGTAGTGATGGAAGGACAGGAAATCGAGGCGCTTGGCGGGGTTGGGATCCCGGGCAAAAGCCTTGGCCAGGTGAATGGCCTGCGCCGTCCTGAACCCTGACGTTCCCCCGACCAGCAGCGGCAGTTCCGGCTTCAGCTCCTGGTTGACTTCCTTCACGGCCTCGTAGGCTGAACGGTAGAACCGGTAGTACTCCTTCATGGAGCCGATGTTGCTCTGGTTCTTGGCGGTAGGCTCGTTCAGCACTTCGACGTAACGCAGGTTTGGGCATCGCGCCTTGTAGTGCGCCAGCGCGCTTTTGAAGACCTCTTTCCAGGTGGCCACGGTCAGCATGCCGGAGAGGACCTCCTGCTCGTAGCGCCGGATGTTGAGCAGCACCGTGTCGCTGTGCCGGCTGACCGCATCGATGTAGTCGTAGTAGTGCAGGCCCGTCGCCACCCCCGCCACGCCATACCGTTTCTTGTTGGGATCGCCCTCGTAGTAGTCGCGGTTGATCTCGTAATCGAAGCGGTACTGACCGCTGCGGTAGTCCCACATTTCGTCCAGCATCAGCCAGCAGCGCGTGACCTTCGGCTGGCCGAATTCCTTCTCGATGATGGCGCAGAGTTCCGGCGGCGGCGGCGCGCGCCGGGAGACATTGACGCAGCCCCACAGCTCCAGATCGCCATCGAGAACGCGACCGCAGTCCACGGTGACTTCGACCTTGACGGGAGCGGCCGCCGCGGCGTGCTCCGGCACGCAGAGTGCGGCCAGGCAGAAGAGGGCAAGGCGCTGCATCGAACGATTCCTCCTCCATGGTGAGGCCTCGTGCACAGTCGAGGCACGGTTCACACTCCGGCCGGACGGGGTCTGGCTGGCAAGCCATCGAAGGCCGGGATCTCCGCGCCCGGCCGCAACCTGCGGAAAGCCCGCGTTCCGGAGGCCCCAAGGACACCGGGCCGTTCCGGGGGACGTCCCACCAGCGTACCCGGCCGGGGCGCCACCGAAGGACCGGTCACCACCATTCTCCCTACCGTACGGTGGGGACGAGGGTGCGTCAACGCGCCGCAACCTTCGTGCGGCGCCTCCGGACGGGCCCCGCAAAACGCGGTACCGCGCGCCAACTCCCCATGGCGCACAGGAGATTCTGCGCGATGCCTGTTGGAGGCGCGCCGGGAAGTCCCTACAGTATGGGTATGGCCGAATCCCCCGGGCGGCGACGGCTGTTCCCGGGACCAGGAGGCGTTTGTCGCCATGCTGCCGAGCACCCAGAACGGGATCCCGGGGACCGTGACGGTCCCGGCGTGGCGGGGGCTTCGCGACGCCTGCCGGGCGTGGTGCCGTGGGCCCCGGGGCCAGTACGATCTGCGGGCCTACTGGCGCGGCAGGGCCCTGGCCGAAACTGCCGAGGCCCTCCCCGTCCTGCGTCGAGCCCATGCCTTCGCCGGCGTCCTCGACCACGTGCCCCTGCATCTCTACCCTGGGGAACGCATCGTGGGCAGCCGCGCCGGGTTCACCAGCGCCGTCCTGCCCCCCGGCATTTCGGCGGCGGAGTATGGCCGCGCCGTCGAGGCGTGCCGAGACGCCGGCCAGCGCGATTTCCAGGCGGGGTTTGACCATGCCGTGCCGGACTACCCCACGCTTCTGCGGCTGGGGATCTCCGGGCTCCTGGCCCATGCGGAAGCCGCACACGCGGCGCGGACGGATCCGGCGGAACGCGCCTTTCTGGAGGCGGTGGGGGTGTGTCTACGGGCGCTGGCCGCCTTTGCGCGGCGCTATTCCCTGCGGGCGGCGGAGGGGAGCAACCCCGACGCTGCCGCCTGCCTCGCCGCGTTGGTCTCCGGCCCCCCACGCACCTTCCGGCAGGCGCTTCAACTGCTGTGGCTGGTCCACATTGCCTTCGTCAGCGAGGGGCGTTGCCACATGGCCCTCGGTCGGATCGACCAGGTTCTCCTGCCCTTCTTCCGCCGCGATCTCCGCCAGGACAGACTGACCCGGGAGGACGCCCTGGACCTGCTCTGCCATCTCTGGGCCCACATCGAGGAACTCGGGGAGGTGACCAACCTGTGCGTCGGTGGGCTCACCCCCGGCGGAAGAGACGCCACCAACGACCTGACCTACCTTTGCATCGAGGCCACGAGACGGGTCCAGTCCCCCCACACCAACCTGTCGGCCCGGTTCCACGACCGCTCCCCCGCGGCCCTCCACCGGGCCTGCTTCGAGTGCATCCGCACCGGTGTCGGCTTTCCCGCCCTGTTCAACGACGAAGTCCTCGTTCCGGGTCTGGTGCAGGCCGGGGTGCAGAAGTCCGTGGCCCGGGACTACTGCCTGGTGGGATGCATCGAGACCCACTTCGCCGGCCGGCAGCAAGCCTGGGGAGACGGGGTTCCCGGGTTTGCCGGCGAGAGCAACATGCAGTGTCTGGAACGCGCCCTGCGCCGGCTCCGACCCTTGAAGGAGCGCACCTACGCGGCCTTGGTGGCCCTGTTCCGGGAGGAACTGCGCCGGTTCTTCGGGGAGTGCGCGGCCCGGGTCAACGCCCATGTCGCCCGCTTCCCCCCGACCGACTATCCGGACCCGTTCCTGTCGGCGCTGACCCGCGACTGCATCGCCCGGGTCCGGGACATCAACGACGGCGGCGCAGCCTTCGCCCGCTTCTACAAGTGTGCCGGCGGCGAAAACCTGGCCACCCTTGCCGACTCCATGGCCGCTGTCGGAAAACTCGTTTTCGAGGATCATCTCGTCGACTACGATGAGCTGATCGATGCCCTCGATGCCGACTTCCGGGGCTTCGAGCCCCTGCGGCAGATGCTGCGCAACCGGGCCCCGAAGTACGGCAACGGCGACCCCTACGTCGATACCATCGCCGCCGAGATGCTCGACCTGATCCTCGATGAGGTCGAGGCGCTGCCCCCTCTGCGGGACGGAGGCAGGTTCGTAGCCTGCGCCGCCGGCAACATCCACAACATCGTCCGGGGCAGGCATGTCGGCGCGACCCCGGACGGACGCCGGGCGGGAGAACCCCTCTCCGATGCCACCAGCCCGCACTTCGGCAGGGACCGCAACGGTCCCACGGCCATCTTCCGCTCGATGCGCAGGACGGCGTCCCGCCGCGTCCTGGGAGGCCGTGTCGCCAACCTCAAGTTCGAGCCCGAGCATTTCACGGGAGAAGAGGGAGTCCGGAGATTCGAGGCCCTCACACGCGCCTTCGTGGCCGGCCGCATCCAGGAACTGCAGTTCAACTTCACCGGCAACGAGACCCTCATACAGGCCCAGAAGCACCCCGAGGAATACCGCAACCTGGTGGTGCGGGTGAGCGGCTTCTCGGCCTACTTCACCCAGCTTCGGCCGGAGGTCCAGAATGACGTCATCCGGCGCCGGGCCCACGGCTGAAAGCCGGTACTGCGAGCCTGGTCTCGAGCGCGTTCCGGGGTTTGTGGTCCCGCCTTCAGGCGGTCCCCAGTACCGGCTGGCGCCCCCGACGGCCGCTTCCCTTCCGGGATGGTGCGCGGAGGGCC
>JAFGRS010000581.1 GCA_016935045.1 Lentisphaeria bacterium
CGCCCTCCAGGGGAGGGGAGCGCCCGCGTTCTCGCGGGCACTCTCGGCTCCGCGGAGCGTCGCCCTCCAGGGAGGGGACCGGCTCGGACGCGCCGCGGAGGCCGGAAGCCCCGACAGCACACGGGGCGTGGCATTCAGCCTCAGTCCGGCCTCCTTTCGAGACGGTCCATTTCGTCCATCTCGTCCATCTCGTCCATTCCCTCCCCCATCGTCCAGAGCAGGCCCGCTCCCTGACCCCGGGTCACTCCGCCAGGACCTGGAGGTCGTAGATGGACCACCACCAGTGTTCGCCGTCGCCGGTCTGGATGATTCTGAGGAAGCGTCCGGCGGTGGGCAGGACGGTGATGACGGTCCTGGCTTTCTTCTCGGGCGTTCCCATGGCGATGGGGCCGCGCCAGGTTTCGCCGTCGTCGGAGATCATGACCTTGTAGCCGCGGGGGTAGTCGCTGCCGGACTTGGCCGCGTCGAGGATGATGCGGCGGACGGTCCGGGTTGCGCCGAGGTCCACCTGGAACCAGTCCCCGGGTTTCTGGCCGCGGCCCGTGCCCCAGCGTTGTTCGAGATCGCCGTCGATGGCATGGGTGGCCGTATCGTCTCCGGCGGATGCCGAGACCGTCCAGCCGGCGCGGTCGAGTTTGAGTTTTTCTTCGTCGACGTGTTCCGGTCTGCCGTTGATCTTCAGGTCGGCGATGGACCAGAAGTTCCCGGGACTGGTGCCGAGTTGTTCGATGCGGATGTAGCGTCCGTAGGCGTTGGCGAGTTGGAGGGTCATGATTTTGGCATCGCCCTTGCCTTCGAGGACGGGACTGCCCCAGGTTTCGCCGTCGGTGGAGACCGAGATGCGGTATTCCCTGGGGTAGTCGTGTCCCGTGTCTCCGGCGTCGAGCATGATTTCGCCGATCTCGGTTTCGTAGCCCAGGTCGATCTGGAACCATTCGTCTCCGGCCTGCTTGCGGCCGGAGGTCCAGCGCGTGGCACGGGTATGGTCGATGGCCCGTTCCGGCTTGTCGCCGCCCCCCGAGCTGGAGGCGGTCACCTTCATGGCGGCGCCTTCGAGTCCCTTCAGTATGGCAATGGCGGCCATGAGGGCCTCCGCCTCGTAGGCCTGTTGGCCGACGTAGTGCTTGACGAGGGCGAGGGCATCGGGATGGACCACGTTGCCGAGACCGGTGATGAGGGAACGCGTCTCCGGCTCGCCCCTGGTCTGGTCGAGGGCTTCGCGATAGAGCTGGAGGGTCTCGCGCATGGGCCGTCGGCTGGGCATGGCGAGTTGCCGCGCATAGCCGCGCAGGGCCAGGACCCGGTGGGTCTCCACCGCGGACGAGAGGCTCACCTGCCGGAGCCTCTCCATCGGCGTTGCGTCGGGCCAGTCGGCGAGGGCCTTGACGGCAGCCTTGCGCACCTCTTCCTCGGGGGCTTCGAGGGCTTCGTAGAGGGCCGGCAGAGCATCGGGGTGGGCCATGCGGCCGAGCACTTCGAGCAGGCTGCAACGCGCCTCGGTACCGACTGGCCCGGCAAGGGCGCCCAGGACGGCCCGGGGCCCGGCCTGCGCGTCGGCGGCACGCCTGGCCACACCCACGACCATGGTTTCGAGCTTGCCCCGGGCGGACGAATCCGCGGTACCGCACAGCAATGTGACCAGCGCGGGGAGGTCGCCTTCGCGAGCCACCAGGTCCAGCGCGGCGACGGCTTCCCTGGCGAGGTCACGGTCCTCGGCGCCGGCAGACCGAATCAACACGGGGACCGCGCCGAAGACCTTGCGTTGCCCGAGCGCGCGGACCAACTCCGTCTGCACCGCGGGCGGACGACCTTCGAGATTGCGCTCGATGACGGCATCGACATCGGGGGCCGCCAGATGTGCCAACGCGGCCCGTGCCGCGGCGCGCACGGAGGCGTCTTCCTCGGTGGCCGCGGCGGTCTCGGCCAGCATCGTGACGCAGTCGGCGTTCCCGAGCGTTTCGAGGGCGCGGACGGCGGCGGCCCTGACCTTGGCATCGGCGTCCTTTGCGGCGCCGAGGGCGATGCCGAGGCCCTGCGCATCGGCGCGTCGGGCAAGGCTGTCGAGGACGAGGCAGCGGACATCGGCGGGCATCTCGGGGAAGGCTATGCCGACGGCTGGGACCGTCTCCTCGGCAGCCATCTCGGCGACACAGGCGGCGGCCGCGAAGGTCATTTCCGAGCGTTGAGCGCGGAGGGCGTTCACGAGATCGGGGAGGGCCTCGGCCCCACGCAGGAGGGTGAGCGCCCGGAAGGCCGCGGCGCGCAGGCTTTCCGATGCGGTGCCGTCGAGGACACGGCGCAGCGCGGTTTCCGCCAGGCGGCGGGCATCGTCCCCGACGGCGGGGGAGCCCAGGAGCATGTCGGTCGCCTCGATGAGGGCTGCCTCGACGCTGACCGCGACGGGGGCTCGAGGAGGTGTGCTCAGGAGCGCGGTGATGGCCTCGGGTGTGGCGATGCGTCCGAGGGCGGCGGCCGCTGCCCGTGCCGCGTCGGCATCTTCGGTGGGGAGGAGGGCCGCGAGGGCGGGCACCGCCGTCCCGACGCGCCGGACCCCCAGCGCATTGACGATGCCGACACGGGTGCGACCCGCGGCGGGGGGCAGGGCCGCGACGAGGGCCGCCTCGGCCGCCTGGCCCGGCAACCGTTGGAGGGCATAGAGCGCCAGGGGCGCCACGTCGGCATCGGTCAACTGCGTCGCCACGGCCGGGACCGCGGTTTCGTCGCCGATCCGGGAGAGGTGTTTGCAGGCCAGGCCGCGGGCCGCGGCGGTGGCACGGGGGTCGCGGAGAAGGCCGCCGAGTCGGGTGGCGAGGACCTGGCGGATTTCCGTTTGGGCCGGGTCCTGGGCCTGGATGACGAGTTCGTCGAGGCGTTTGGCGTCGGTGTCGTCCACACCGGGCTGGTAGGCCGCGAATCCCGCGAACATTGCCTCGATGCCCGCATCGAGCCCCTTGCGGCGGGACGCGGCGAGGTACTCGGGGGTGAGGGCCGCGCTCGGTGTGGCATCGGCTTCGAGGTCGCCGAGGGCATACTGGATCCCGTCCAGGTAGCACTGCAGGATCGGGCGGTTCCAGAAGATCTCGTGCCGGTGCCCGAGGGAGAAGAAGAAGACGCGGCCCTGGCCGTACTGGCGGATCCAGGCCACGGCGAAGTCGCCGTCCTTGCGCTGCACGCTCTCCTTGGCCATGTTGGTGCGAGCGGTATCGAGGCTGAGGAGGACGCGGAGAACGTCCCGCGAGTACGGCTCCCTGAACTGGTAGATTTCGTCGGCGACGACGAAGTTCATGCCTCGGAAGGCTTTGACGATGGGGTGTGCGGGGTCGTCGATCTTGACGGTGACGTCCTCGTTCCAGGGGTGTCCCGAGAAGTATCCTCCCAGCATTTCCCCGTATTCCGGCCAGGTGTAGAGGGCATCGGTGGCGGCGTGGACGCCGATCAGGCCCTTGCCGTTGCGGACGAAATCCAGCAGGCTCTGTTGCAGGCGTTGTTCCTCGGCTTCGAGGGCCTGGCGTTCCGCCTCGGTGCGTTTGTCGAGGTCCCTGGCCACGAGGGGCAGCCGCAGGGTGGCATTGTTGATGATGACGGCGTCGAAGCCGGCCAGGGTTTCGGGGGCGAAGCTGCGCAGGTCTCCGGTCTCCACCGTGGCGAAGGCGCCGGTTTTCCGGCCCATGATCTCGAAGGCCTTCGCCCCGTAGGGGATGGAGCTGTGGTAGAAGCCGTGGCAGGCGTTCATCACCAGGATCCGGCGTGGAGTGCGTGGCGGCACGGTCGGCCGTTCGGGCATGGCGGCCGTGATCCGCTCGATTTCCTCGGGACGGGGCGTATCCTGGGCCTTGGAGAGGGCGCCGGCCGTGCTCAGGGTCAGGGCGGCGAGCAGGGGCTGCATCCCGCGTCGTGTGCGCCAAGCCATGGTTCCGTATCCTCCGCAGATGGGCATTGTGTCCGGGCCGGCGGTATCGCGAGCCGCGGCTGGGGGAAGCGCCGGGGCGCCGGGGTCAGACGACCCAGGGGGCCCGCAGGGGACGTCCCCGCATCCGGTCTGCCAGGGCGTCGTCCACGAACCCCTCCGCTTCCGGGTCCCAGCGCAGGGGCCGTTTCAGTTCGTAGGCGATGTTGCCGAGCAGGCAGACGGTGATGGTGCGGTGGCCGACTTCCGGGGGGCAGATGGGCGGGCGCCGGGTGCGGACGCAATCGATCCAGTTGTCCTGGTGGTTCCGGCTGTCGTAGAGGCGCACGTCCCCGGGGCCCCAGGTTTCGCGCATGAGGTCTTCGGGTTCGGTCTTGAGGAAGCCGCGGTTGACGCCGATGCGGCCTTCGGTGCCGAAGAACTCGACCCCTGCCTCGCCCGTGGCGCCGCCATGCTGCATCTCCGTGCCGTTCGCATAGCGGTACGTCAGGCGCCTGCTTTCGCTGCACTCGGGCGGGATGATCTCCACGGGTCCCGAAGCGTCCATGCCCAGGGCCCACTGGGCGATGTCGAAGTGGTGCGCTCCCCAGTCGGTCATGCCGCCTCCACCGTAGTCGCGGTAGTAGCGCCAACGGGGGAAGACGTCATAGTCGTCGAGCGGACAGAGTTCGTGATGATAGGGGCGCATGGGGGCCGGCCCTACCCAGAGGTCCCAGTCCAGTGTCGGGGGCGTCGCCTCGGCGGGCAGATAGCAGGGCTGTGGCGGGCCCCCGACGTTGATGTGGATGCGCTCGACGCGCCCGATGCGGCCGTTGCGGACGAGTTCGCAGGCGAAGCGGAACTTGCCGTCGGAACGCTGCTGGCTGCCGGTCTGGAAGATGCGGTTGTAGCGCCGCGCCGCCTCGACGATGGCCCGGCCTTCACGGATGCTGAGGCAGAGAGGCTTCTCGCAGTAGACGTCTTTTCCTGCCTTCATCGCCTCCACCGACATGACGGCGTGCCAGTTGGTGGGCGTCGCGATGAAGATCACGTCGATATCCGGACGCGCCAGCATCTCGCGGAAATCGCGGTAGACCGAGCATCCCCTGTAGTGTTCGGGTCCGTAGCGTTCGGCATAGGTATCGTCGACGCGCTTGCGGCACTTCTCCAGGCGGATGCTCTCGACGTCGCAGAGCGCGGCGATGTGGACGTCCTTTCTTCCCAGCATGCTGCCGAGGTGTCCCCAGCACATCTTTCCCATGCCGATGAAGCCCAGGGAGAGGCGTTCGGAGGGTGGTTGCGCGCCATCGGCGCCGCGGGCGCCGGCCGGGAGGATCCAGGGGGCTGCGAGGAGACCGGCTGCCGCGCTGCCGGTGCGTGCCAGGAACTGACGTCGATCGCTGCTGATGGCCATGCTTCGGGTGTCCGATTCGGCTGCCTCGGCGGGCCCGAACCCAAGCGGGAGACCGAGGCGGCGGTCTGTTGACAACCCCGCTCCCCGCGCCACGTTATGGGCCGTGATGCCGGGGCGGAAAAAAACGTGCCCGAAAAGATGATGCGCCTTGTCCCGATGTCAACAGGCGGCCCGCCAGTAGGCGCCACGAGCCGAGTGGCGCAAGCCCCGTGAACGTCGCGCTCGGCTCGCGCGACCTACGGTAGGCGCCACGAGCCGAGTGGCGCAGTCCCCAGGAACGTCGCGCTCGGCTCGCGCG
>JAFGRS010000582.1 GCA_016935045.1 Lentisphaeria bacterium
CAGACGTGACCACGCCGACCCTGCCGCAGACATTGGCACATTGTCGGAGCGCTTTTCGACGCGGGGTGCGCGCACGTGGAACGCCCGGAGGAGATGCGCTGGAGCCCGCCATCCTCGGCGATATGCCGAACCAACGCAGGGTTGGCGCGGGACGACCGACGCCGGCGGGAAGGCTGCAGGAATGGGCGTTCACCCTGTGTGTGCCGGTGAGTCCTGGAGAACACAATTCAGGAGTCGAAGATGACCGACCCCATCCGATCCTACCTCATCCGGAAGATCAGCCGCCACGCGCCGCTGCCGAAGGGAGTCGACCTGGACACGTTCGACTACGTAGCCTCGGGACACGTGGACTCCATTGCCATCATGAAGTTCGTCGTCGACCTCGAAGTCCGTTTCGACATCGAGATCACCGAGGAGGACATGGTCCTGCCCGGGTTCCGAACCATCGGCGGACTCGTCGCCATCCTGCATCGGAAGATCGCCGCGGACTCGCTCGGAGCCTCCTCGGAGTGAGCGGCCGATGGGCACCCGGGCGGGGCATAACCCCGCACCCGGGCGGGGGAACCGGGGCCTGGTGGCGGAGACTCCCCGTCGCACGCCCCTGCCCGTTCTGGCCGGGAGTATCAGGAGATTGCCTGTGAACATTCTGGTGGTGGTGCCGCGGATCGTCAACAAGATCGGGGATTGGTATCCCTTTCCGCTGGGCATCGCCTACATCTCGGCCAGTCTGAAGCAACAGGGCTTCCCGGTGTTCACGCTCAACCTGAATAGCGTGGAAGGGACCGTTCCCGACCTTCTCCAGGCCGCCATCGAGGCACATGGGATTGGCTTGGTGGCAACGGGAGGACTCACCGGGCAGTACGGTTCCATCCGGGAAATCCTCGAAACGGCCAAACGCATCCGCCCCAGCCTGATCACGGTGTGCGGAGGAGGGATGATCACCAGCGCTCCTGAGCACGCGATGGAGGCCCTCGCATGGGCCGACTACGGTGTCATCGGCGAGGGCGAACTCATCTGCAACAGTCTCTGCTCCTGCCTGGCCGCCGGAAAGGACATCCGCCATGTTGCCGGCGTCGTCTACCGCGACGGCACGCGCTTCCGCCAGACATCCGGAACACCCGCCCCGGTCGATCTTGCGGGCCTCCCCTTCCCGGACTACGAAGGGCTCGGGTTCGCCGACCTCTCGCAGTCCGTACCGAACATCTGGGGCCTGTGTGAGTACAACACACTGCCCATTGTGACGAGCCGTTCCTGCCCCCACCACTGTACCTTCTGCTTTCATCCAAGCGGCCAGAAGTACCGGGAGAGGAGTCTCGACAGTGTCTTTGCCGAGATCGACATTCTCAAGACCCGGTATGGCGTCAAGTACCTTTCCATCCAGGATGAGCTGTTTGGCCACAACAAGACGCGCGTCCGGGAGTTTTGCCGGCGTATCCAACCCTATGGCATCCAGTGGATGGCCCAGTTCCGCGTCACGGATCTTTCGCCGGAGATCGTGCGCCATCTGAAGGACGCCCACTGCATTGTGGTCGGTCTCGGCATTGAGAGCGCAGACAACCGAGTCCTCAGAAGCATGAGGAAAGGGATTACCATCGAGCAGTCGGAGAAGGCGCTCCAACTGGTGTATGAAGCCGGTATCGGCATTCAGGGAGTCCTGATCTTCGGCGATGTGGCGGAAACCCGGAAGACAGCCGCGCGGACGTTCGACTGGTGGAAGGAACATATCCAGTATGAACTGCAGCTGAGCATGGTGAAAGCCTATCCCGGTTCCGCGATCTACGAGCATGCATGCAGGAAGGGCATCGTCACGGACCCGGTCCAGTACATCCGGGACGCCTGCCCGTTGGTCAACCTCTCCGGGATGTCGGCGGAGGACTATGCCTGGATCCTGGAACAGGTCGGCAGACAACCGCTGCTCATGTATCGCCCGCCCTCCGACGTCACGGTCCAACGAATCGATTATGCCGCCGCGACCATGGACATCGCGGGGAACTGCGTCTCCTGTGGTTCTCCAAACACCTGGCACGGCACGAAGCTGTTCGTCCTGGAACCCATCGCCTGCCAACACTGCCGAAGGCGCCATGTGGCACCCATACCCAATGCGGTTGCGGACCGCATCAGCACCAATTTCGATCGCCTGCTCGACCGCTTCGGGCGAGTTGCCATATGGGGTGTCAACTCCTATTACTATGCGCTTTCCGAAAAACTCAACCGGAATCCCAGGTACAGGGACACGGCCAACATCGTCTACGTGGACAAGTCCGAACTGAGGCATGGAATTGACGTGGCCGGCCATAGAATCCACTCCACGGATGTCTTGCGCGAGAGGGCAGTGCCCTGCGTGGTAGTCCCCATGACCAACTTTGTCGCGGCTCTGCGGAAACCGATCCAGGACGAGTATCCGGGCGTGGAAGTGGTGCTGAGCATATCGGATCTTCTGCTCGAAGACGTCACCGGGCTTTGCTGAGGATCCTGCGGGACCTTGGGCATCATGGACATTCCCGCGGACCTGCGTCGTTTTGCCCGGTCTCCGGACGGCTGGGACGTGGAGCTTGCCGACCGCTCCCGCCTTCCGTCCGCTCCCGTCGTCAGTGTCAACCTGATCACCTATCAGCACGCGACCTTCATCGGCCAGGCCCTGGACAGCGTGCTGAGCCAGGACGTCGACTTCCCCATCGAGATCTGCCTCGGGGAAGACGGTTCCACGGATGGAACCCGGGAAATCTGCTTCGACTATCTGCGCCGACACCCCGATCGTATACGGCTCTTCCTGCGGGACCGCGGCAATCCGGCCCGTGCCGGCTATGCCATTCCGTTTGCGCACAACGGCATCGAGACGCTCCGTTCCTGCCGGGGTGAGTTCATCGCGCTGCTGGATGGAGACGATTTCTGGACCGATCCCGAGAAGCTCTCGACGCAGGTCGACCTGATGCGCCGGGACCCTGCCTGCGCGGTCTGTTTCCACAATGTTTCCGTGACCTACGATGACGACCGGATGCTTCCCCACCCTTTCTTTTCCCGCACGCCCAGCGGCACCCACATGGCCTGCCTGCCGCCGCGCCGGACCACCATCCGGCGCCTCGCCACAGGCAATTTCATCCCCACGCCCTCGGTGTTCTACCGCAATCGTCCCGCGCTCGAAATCCCCGAGTGGCTCAAGCGCTGCTGGGCCTGTGACTGGGCCGTGCACATGAACTACGCCGAGCGTGGCGACTTGGTCTATCTCGATCGCCCCATGGCGGGATACCGGGTGCACCCGGGAGGAGTCTGGTCCCAGCTTGATCCCGAAGAGCGTTGTCGGCAATGGATCCGCCAGATCGAGACGATGGATGCCGCCTTCCAATACCGCTACCGCGCGGGCCTCCTGGTGGCGTTGCGGAACGCCTATGCGCTGCGGGTCCAGGCGCAGCCCGACCTCGACCTGTATGGCCCGGGTCTGCCGGAACGGGTGGCGGCCATTTTTGGGCGTTTGCCCTCCGCACTGCCTCTCTCCCCTGCCTGGCGTCGGGGCACCGTTCGCGATGCCATCCATGCGTGCTTTCACCGCACCATCCAGGAAGGGAACCGTCGGGCCGCCTGGCACCTTTTTCTGCGCTATCTGGGCCCGCGCTTCTCCTGGCTGCGGACCTCCTACCTCTGCACCGACGTCGTGGAACTGCTGGCGGGAAGGCGCGTGGTTTCGCGGTTGCGCGCCTGCAAACGGCGCCTTGTGCGGGCCGCAGGCCGGTTGCGGGAGCCGTGAGAGGCGACTGTGTCGGCAGACTTCGCCATTGTCCTGATCAACTGGAACGGGCTGGAGGACACACGCACCTGCCTGAGGTCTCTGGCGCGGGCGTCCCTGCCTGAGACCACGCGGGTGGTGGTGGTGGACAATGGCTCCACCGATGGCTCGGTTGCGGCGATCCGTGGCGAGTTCTCCTGGGGGACCGTCCTCGAACTGGGGCGCAACGCGGGCTTTGCCGGGGGCAACAACGCCGGTATCCGGTATGCCCTGGAGCGTGGGGCGGAACTCATCCTCCTGCTCAACAGCGACACGACGGTCGCTCGCGATACCATCACGGAGCTGCTAGAAGCGGCCGACCGGCACCCCGACGTCGCCGGGTTCGGAGGCAAAATCTACTGCATGGATGACCCGAACGTGCTCTGGTTCGCTGGCGGAGAACTGCCAGGGCGGACACTTGGGGCCGTTCACTATGGCGATGGCGAGAGAGACAGCGGCCGGCACGACACCCCGCGTCTCTGCAACTTCCTCACCGGCTGCATGTTGATGGCACGGGCTTCCGCGTGGCGCACGGTGGGTCTCCTGGACGAAGGCATGTTCTTCCTTTGGGAGGACACCGACTGGTGTGCCCGCTGCGCGGCCCAAGGCCTGCGCCTGCTGTACGTCCCCTCGGCCAGGATCTGGCACCGTGGCTCGGCCTCGACGGGGGGAAGCGCATCGCCCCTGGCACAGTATTACTATGAGAGGAATCACCTCCGCTACATGCGGCGATTCGCCCCTGCGCGTCTGCCCGTGCGGGTGATCGGCCGCCTGCTGCGGTTGGTCCGGAACATCCTGGGCACGGCCTGGAGGCGGATTCTGGGCAGGCCTGCCGTGCCTCCCTTGCCCTGGCGGATGCTTTGGCGCTTCTGGGTTGCGTGGTTCCTGGGCATCGCGGATTTTCTGCGGGGGCGTTCGGGCGCCGTACCCGGCCGCTATCTCGCTCTTTTTCGGGGGAAGCGCGTTCCCTGATCCGGGTCGGCACCCGGGAGTGGCACGGGGGTGGGGTTATCCGGCGTCAGGACGGTGGGGTTCGGAAGGGGAACTGCCCATGCAGCACGAGTCTCCTGCGTGAAGGCGTCCGTTCGAGGTCGTTCTGCGGTCGTTGCCTCGGTTTGCGGGGGTTTCTTCGTTCTCTTTGCCCTGCCGCGGCTGTTCCAGATTGCGGGGCAGGACGAGATCCTGCACTACGTGGCGCTCGGGGAGCGGCTGCACCGGGAGGGCTTTGCCCATGCCGACAGCCTGATCACCTTCTCTCCGCACCTCTACGGCTTCTGCATTGCCCTGGCGCACGGGATCTTCGGTCCCGGGGTCTGGGTGGCGCGGCTGCCGGGGCTGCCGGCATGGCTCCTGGCCGGCTGGGGGGTCTGGGGCTGGGTGCGCCGGGAGCTGCCCGATGGCGGGCGGAGTGCATCGGCGGCAGCCGTGGCATTGCTGGCGTCCCTGCCGCTGGCGGTGCAGGGCGCGGCGGTGGTGGACATCGACAATACGGTCCTCGTGCCGGCGGTCCTGTTTCTCTGCCTGGCGGTGGACCGTTTTGTCGTCCGGCCGTCGTTGGGTGCCGGTCTGGCGCTCGCCGTGTGCATGGCCCTTGCGCTGTGGTGCCGCCTGACCACGCCGACGCTTCTGCTGCCCGTGTTCGTTCTCTATGGCTGGTTGCGGCTGCGCCGGTTCCCTCCGTGTCTGGGTTTGCTGGCGGGCCTCGGCGGCGGGATCGTCCTGTTCCTGGGTACCTGGTGGCTGTACTGCCTTGTGACCGGGGTTTCGGTTGCCGGACCCTTCGCGTATCTGGTCGAATCGCTCCGGTTCTGCACTGTGGGGGAAGACCGCGGCATCCGTCCCGGCAAAGTGTTTCTGACGGGGGTATACACCCTCTGCTGGCTAGGGATCCCGGTGGTCTTCCTGGTTCTGGGCGCCGTCCTGGCACGGGTCCGGCGCGTCCTTCGGGGGGCTCCCCTCGCAGCCGCGGACCTGCTGCTGCTCGGCGGCATGGCGGTCGTAGGCGGCTATTGCGCCGTGGGCGGGACGATCTTCGGTTTCCCGAAGTACCATTGTCCGGGGGTGCTGCTGCTGCTGGCCGGTACGGCCATGGCCTTCGGGCGGGACCTGCTGCCGGCCAGTCGCCGCGATGGGTTCCTTGCCTTCGGCCTGGTGCTCGGGGGGGCGACGCTCCAGGTCTGCCTGCTGAGGGATCCGCTCCTCTTGCTGCGCCTGCCGGTCCGCAGGCTGCTGCTCCGGGGTGAGAGCCCGGCGGCACTGTTGCTCGGGGGGTTGGCGTTGCCCCTGCTGACAGCCTGCCTGGTCGTGGCAGCCCTGGCCTTCGCGGCGTGGCGGAACCGCCTCGCCCGCGTGCCCCTGGTTCTGGCGGCCCTGGGGCTCGGGATGAACCTGGGCCTGCTCCTGCTGCAGCAGAGCGGCGGCTACCAGACGGGATACAACTACGGCGACCAGGGCGATGCCCGAACCGTGGCGGCGTTCCTCGACGGCTTCCTCGCGGAGGGCGACACGGCCATCGCGCCGGGAGAGATCGTCCACCTGCTCGAACACCCGGGAGTCCGTCACGTGCACAACGACCTGTGGACGGACAGGGCCGGCCTCGAAGCGGCCCTGCAGCGGTCGGAGGTGCGGGCGGCAACGGCCTCGATCCTGACCAACACGGTGCTGCAGGTCAGGACGCTGATTGAGGTCGCCGCCGCCGACCCGGGGTTCCAGCGCTGCGACATCGGCGACTACGCTGTCTTCCTGCGTCTGCCGCCGACTTCGCCCCACAGCCGCGCAGTCAGGGATGCGAGCAGCGCGCTCGACGGTGCGCTGGCCAGGGCAAGGAGTTCTGGAAATACGTATAGGTAAAAGCGACCATCCTGGTGGGCGAAGGTCAGTGCGACGATCAGGAGATGGCCCGCGATGACGGCGGCCATGGCGCCGCCGGCGGGTTGCCGGAACGAACGCGCGACGCCCGCCAGGGCCAGGAGGTTGAGCGGCGGATAGACGAACAGCAGAAAGAGGTTGTGCCTGAGGGAGTAGCCCGGGCGCACCCGGGCCAGGAAGACGCCCAGCCGCACCAGGGCCAGCCGGGCGCAGGCGAGGGGGTGTCGGGCCACATACCGGAAGGCGGGTCCCCAGGCCGACGCGTCCGCGGGTGCAGGAGGCATGGCCATGCGCCACGCCGCGTTGCCCCAGAGGACCTCGCCCTGGTAGAGCATGCGCACCGGGCTTTCCGCCTCGATGCCCTGGCGCAGCGAGTGGACCCCGAAGGCAGCGCCGAGTCCGACGAGGGCCACCGCCGCGACGGCAAGCGCCCTGGCACGCATCCTCCACGGGGCCGTGAGGATGGCGTGCACGCCGAGAGCGGGGGGCACAATCCAGCCGTTGGGACGGATGAAGACGATCGCGGCGCAGGCCGCGCCGGCGCCGATGCGGAAACCCCGGCTGCGCTCCCGGGCAACGGCCGCCAGCCAGACCACGATCACCAGGCCCGAGATGTACACCGAGTCCGTCTGGATGATCGTGTGCCAGGCGGCCACCTCGGGATTGAGACCATAGGCGACGACGGTCAGGGCCGCGGCCCAGCGTCCTCCCACGTGGTGGGCCAGGGAGTACAGGCAGGGAAGGCTTGCCAGCGCCAGCAGCACGTGCACGGCCACCACCCCCTGCAGCCCCAGTCCGAGCCCCCTGCAGACGGCCACGATGGCGACATAGCCGAGATAGGAGCCCTGCTTGTTCTCGAGGGTCCGCCCCGCCAGGAGGTTGTCCGCACCCAGGATGTAGCGCGGGGTGTCGCCCACCAGCCGGATGCCGCGGGGGACCTGATCCCGCCATGGGGCGTTCCCTTCCCAACCCCCTTCCGGATACAGCGACGGCACCGACAGCAGCACGGTGACCCACGCGAGGACCCCCGCCCCGGCACTCAACACGCAGAGCCGCCGGAACGCGGTGTCTTCCATTGCCCGTAGCCAGGTCAGCCGGAACATCGCCTGCAGACTCCTCGCGCCGCCGCACGCCTCCCGGCGGCCGGTACCCTTCCCGGCGCCCGACCCGAACCGCATCAATATGGGCGGTGCCGGCCCGGCCCGCAAGGGGACGGGACGTGGCGCGGACGGCGCGGTCTGGAGGGCGAAGCTCCCGCTGAGCCGTGCCTTGTGGAGGGCGAAGCTCCCGCTGAGCCGTGCCTTGTGGAGGGCGAAGCTCCCGCTG
>JAFGRS010000583.1 GCA_016935045.1 Lentisphaeria bacterium
GCGTTCGACGAGTCCATTGTCCATGGTCCATGGTCCATTGTCCATGGTCCTTGCAGCGCAATGAGATGTGTAGCATTTCCGAGACGTAGGCAATCCCCCGGTCGCGCCCGGGCAAGGGCTCTGAACCCGGGCATCCCAGACCCCATCGAATGCCTCCGGACGCTCCGGGGACATGTCCCGCAGGCCTGCCCCCGGCACGGACGCCGCGATCTTCTCTACGCCTGCGCTTGACAAGCGCTGCTTCGGTTCTACATTCCCTTGTTTCGATGCAGCGAAACAGCGGTCCACGGGGACCAGCGGTGAACGAAAGGAAGGAATCATGGCGGAATCCATCAAGGTCACGCTCCCGGACAGCGAGATCCCGCGGCAGTGGTACAACCTGCAGGCCGACCTGCCCACGCCGTTGGCGCCACCGCTGCACCCGGGGACCAGGCAGCCCATCGGCCCGGCGGAACTCGCGGCGATCTTCCCGATGAACCTCATCGAGCAGGAGGTCTCCCGGGAGCGCTGGATCGACATTCCCGAGCCGATTCTCGAGCGTCTCCTGACCTACCGTCCCACGCCGCTGATTCGGGCCCGGGCCCTGGAGAAGGCCCTGGGGACCCCGGCCAGGATCTACTACAAGCACGAGGGTGTCTCGCCCCCGGGCAGTCACAAGCCGAACACGGCCTTGGCCCAGGCCTACTACAACAAGGCTTTCGGCACCAAGCACCTGACCACGGAGACCGGGGCCGGGCAATGGGGCAGCGCCCTTGCCTACGCCTGCCAGCAGTTCGGTCTTGACTGCAAGGTCTTCATGGTACGCATCAGTTTCGACCAGAAGCCGTTCCGGAAGCTGATGATGCAGACCTGGGGGGCCACCTGTATCGCCAGCCCGTCGACCGAGACGGCCGCCGGGCGTGCGATTCTGGAGAAGACCCCGGACACCCCCGGCAGCCTGGGCATCGCCATCAGCGAGGCCATCGAGGCCGCCGTGACCCACGAGGGCACGAAGTACTCGCTCGGGAGCGTCCTCAACCACGTGCTGATGCACCAGACCATCATCGGGCTGGAAGCCCAGAAGCAGATGGCCCTGATCAACGCCTACCCGGATGTCGTCATCGGCTGCGCCGGCGGCGGCTCGAACTTCGCGGGGATCGCCTTCCCCTTCGTGCGGGACAAGATCCACGGAAAGAACATCTCGATCATCGCCACCGAGCCGGCGGCCTGCCCGACCATGACCCGTGCGCCCTATGTCTATGACTTCGGCGACACCGCCGGCACCACGCCGCTGCTGCCCATGCACTCCCTCGGGCATACCTTCGTGCCGCCGCCCGTGCACGCGGGCGGACTGCGCTACCACGGGATGGCCCCCCTCGTCAGCCGCACCATCCTCGACAAGCTGGTCGAGCCGCGCTCCTACCACCAGCTGGAGTGCTACGCAAATGCCCTGCTGTGGGCCAAGACGGAGGGGTTCATCCCGGCCCCGGAAACCGCCCATGCCATCACCGGGGCCATCGAGGAGGCGAAACGCGCCAAAGAGGAAGGCAAGGAAAAGACCATCCTCCTCTGCTGGAGCGGGCACGGATTGATGGACCTGACGGGGTACGACGCTTACCTCTCGGGCAAACTCCATGACTACGAGTATCCCGACGCTGACATCAAGGCGGCCCTCGAAACGCTGAAGGACTTCCCCAAGCCCTGACGCCATCGGGCACGCACCACGGCGGGGACATCCCCGCCGTGAACAGGACAACCCGAGCCGCGGTCTCAACGGGCCGGAAGGCAGTCGAGGCCGCGGCTCGCCCTTCTTCCGGGGCCGACCGGCGCGGTAGCGGCGCGGCAGGCTCGGACGTCTTTGCGGATCGTCACGTGATTGTCCGGAGCGCCCGCGGCCTCGCGGGCACCGAACGGATCGTCACGGGATCCGCAGCCCCTGACGACGGCAAAGGAGGCAGCCCATGGCCGCATGTCGCCCCAATGTTCTGTTCATTCTCTCGGACCAGCACAACGCCAAGGTACTGGGGCACGAGGGGCATGCGGACGTGCAGACCCCGAACCTGGACCGCCTTGCGGCCGAGGGGGTACGTTTCTCCCGGGCCATCACGCAGAATCCGATCTGCACCCCGAGCCGCGTGTGCTGGCTTTCCGGGCAGTATTGCCACAACCACGGCTACTACGGTCTCAGCGGGCCCAATCCGGGCGGACTGCCGTCTGTCCCGGGCCACTTCCGGCGCGCGGGGTATGCCACCGCCGCTCTGGGGAAGATTCACTGTCCGGAGTACTGGATCGAGGACGATTGCGACCTGTTCCACGAGACCTGCGGCTGCAGCATCGGCGGGCGCAGTGCCGCCTATGCCCAGTACCTGGCGGAGCGGAACCTGACGCATCCCGAGGACCACGGGGGCCTGCAGGAATTCGGCGTGCGGGGCAGACAGACCGTGGAAGGGCGTCCCAGCAAGGTCCCCTACGAGGATAGCCAGGAGGGCTGGGCCGTCCGCCGGGCACGCGAGTTCATGCGCGACTGTGCCGCCGCTTCCCGGCCCTTCTTTGCCCATGTCAGTCTGCCCAAACCGCACCAATGCTATGCCCCGGCGCAGCGTTTCTGGGACCTCTACGACGAGGCGGCGCTTCCCCTCCCCCCGAACGCGGACTACGAGATGGCCGGCAAGGCTCCGCACCTGGTCCGCACGGCATCCTCCTGGCGCCGGCGGGAGTGGCAGCTCTTCGAACCGAAGACCTTCGCCGCGGGGCGCCTGCGCAAGCTGCACGGCTACCTCGGCAATATCAGCCACATGGACCATGCCGTGGGCGAGTTGCTGGCCTGGCTGGCCGAGGACAACCTTGCCGACGACACCATCGTGATCTACTCCAGCGACCACGGGGACTATGCCTGTGAACACGGGATCATGGAAAAAGCTCCCGGAATCTGTGCCGATGCCATCACCCGCATCCCCTGGATCTGGCGCTGGCCCGGACGCTTCGCCGCCGGACGGGTCGTCCCCGAGATCGCCGAAACCGTCGACCTTGCCAATACCCTCTGCGCCCTTGCCGGCCTGCCGGCCATGGAGACCGCCGACGGCTGCGACCTCTCCCACCTCCTGCGGGGCGAACGGGGCGAGGTCCATCGCATCGGGGTCACGGAGTTCCCCTGGAGCCGCAGCGTCCGCAAGGGAGACTGGCGGCTCGTGTACTACCCCCGGGAGATGTTCCCCGAGGAATACCCGGACGGCTTCGGCGAGCTGTACAACCTGGCCGAGGATCCCTGGGAGATGCGGAACCTCTACTTCCTCCCGGAACACGCCGCCAGGGCCCGCGAACTCGAACGGGACCTGATGGACTGGCTGGTCACCACCACGCGGCCTGCCACCGCCCATCCGCTCCCCGCCTGCGAATCACCCCAGAGCCACACGCGCTACCACCATACCGTCAACGCCGACCGCAAGACCTCCCCGAAGCGCCTGAACACGCTCCGGGGCGGAAATTACCTCTGATTCCCACGGCAACGAAAGCCCCCCCCCAACCTCAACGGCGGTCCACGCCGCCGACACCCAACCGATACCAACACCCTAAGGGTGCGCGCGGGAATGACTTCCCATTTTGCTGCAGCCGATCCCGGTCCCTGGCAAGGCGCGAGCGCAGCGGGCATACCCGCAGTGGTACGTCCCGAGCGAGCAACGCCGCCAGGGAGCAGGAGCGGCGCAGCCC
>JAFGRS010000584.1 GCA_016935045.1 Lentisphaeria bacterium
CGTGCGGGAGATCGGCGAGGCGGCGGTCCAGGGGGAAGTGGCCATGGACCGGGAGCGCTACGATGTCCAGGCGGAGGCCGGGGTGCACGCGCGGAGCGTGCGGGTAGGCCTGGGTCTGCGCAGCATCCTGGAGCGGGGGCCCTACACGGCCTTCAGCATGAGTTTCCTGGCTTTTGACAGCGGTGAAGGCCCGGCAAACGTGGTGCCGTTTCTCGAGGCCTCGAATGCCATGTCCCGGGGGATCGGCTACGCCGGTGAAGGGGACGTGCTCACCGCCGGCCTGGTGGGGGCCCTCGGCACCGCCTTTGGCCGCACCACTTTCACCGAGATGTTCTGCCCCGACTGGAAGGGAAACGCGATCTTCCTCTCGCACATGGGCGAGATCAACCCCGCCGTGCTCAAGCCGCGTCCGGTGGTGGTCGAGAGACCCTATGCCTTCTCCGCTGCCCTGCCTCCGGCCATCGTCACCGGGAGCCTGCAGGCGGGACCGGGAGTCCTGGTCAACCTCGCACCGAGTCTCGAATCCGGGTTCTGTATCCTCGCCAGCCAGGTCAAGGTCCTCGGAGATGCCGCGAACCCGACCCTGCATGCCTCCGTGCGCGGTTGGATCCGTCCGCCGTGCGACCTGCCCGAGTTCCTCGAACAGTACAGCCTCAATGGCGGGACCCATCACTGCGCCCTCGTCCTGGGGGATTGCCTGGAGGGCATCGCGGCCTTTGCGGAGTTCGCGGGGCTCGACCTGACCGTGATCTGATGCCTGCGTCGCAAGACGCGGCCGATCCAGTGACGGTGTCTGGCCGAGGGAACCGCCGCACGACCTTCGGCCGTGCTCAGGTTCTGCGAGAGTGCGCCTCCCACACTGGGGCCGAGGGAATCGCCGCACGACCTTCGGCCGTGCTCAGGTTCTGCGAGAGTGCGCCTCCCACACTGGGGCCGAAGGAGTCGAAGGAAGCCGAGGTATGCGATGAACGATCTACCGACTCCCGAGGAACTGGGTGAGAAGCTCAAACGGGGCGAGATCACCAAGGAAGAAGCCATCGAGGTCATGAGCGAACGGGCGCGCCGGGAAGCCTTCGCCCAGATGTACGCCCCTCCCGCAGGGGACAGGCACGGGCGCGGCACAGCGCAGGGAGCCGATCGCTCGGCTCAGCGGGCCGGGCGCTGGGTTCTGGTGGGCATCATCGTACTGTTGGTCATCCTGTATATCCTCCTGCAAGTACTGGGGTGAACGGGGGAAGCTGGTCCGTTCTGCCCGCGAGGACGCGGGCGCTCCAGACGCCGCACGGTCCCCGGGCGGCACCTCTCCCTCCCCTGTAGGCCGCACGGTCCCCGGGCGGCAGGCAACGCCGCGGGAAGGCGGTCGGGGACCGCCCGCCCTACGGAGAGCCCGGTCGCCCTATTGTTCGAGCATCTCCCCCTGGATCACGTGGCAGTCCACGAAGGTATGCCCGAAGACCCAGCATCCGGGCAGCACTGTGCGTCCAACGGTCGTCACATCTTTGGCCACGTCGTAGTATGCTCCCACGATGGTCCCCTGCAGCACCGAGCTTTCGCTGACCCGGTAGATGGCGCCGTAGCGCAGGTACCAGCGCACCGAGAGCTGGTTGCCGCAGACGACGGGGAGTGCGTCATCGTGCTCGCCGCCGGTCACGTCGAAGGCCCGGATGGTGGCGCACACCGAGGCGTCGCGTCCCAGCACCTCGATCTGCACCTGGGCCCCGGCCGGATAGGAAAGGCCATACCAGCCCATGCCCAACGGCAGGGGAACGCCCCCGAAGGTCGCGTCACAGGAGGTGGGACACCACGTCAGGCAGTTGCCGCCGAAGTCCGGCATGCCGAAGGTGACCAGGCCGAGGGTCAGGTCGTCGACCTCATGCCAGATCGTGTCCTCGATTTCCGCCAGGGTGGTGCAGCCCACGAAGGCGACCTGGTCGAGGGCGTCGATGTCCGTGTCCGCGCAGACCAGCTCGATGTGGTACCCTGCGTTGTCCCAGAACGTGGTGTTGTGCAGGGCGAAGGGCGCGAACTGGCCGGCGGCCTTGGCCGGGCCTTCCAATTCGCCGCTGAGGAGCAGTCCCGGGCCGCCGTTGTGGGCCATGACCGTGGCCCGTCCGCCCGTGCCGCCGCGGATATCGAGGCCTTCGACGCGCGTGTTGGCCAGCATCATTCCGGGGCCGTCGTTGCTCAGCAGGTGGCAACCCTCGATGGTGACGTTGCGCAGCAGGCTGGTCCAGGGCGACACTCCCGTCAGGAGGATGCCGCAGCCCAGGCCGTCGCCGGCAATTCCCGTGACGGTCAGTTCCGACAGGCAGACCCCGTCCACCGCGCCGCCGGAGCCGTTTTTCGCCAGTGCAGCTTCCGCCACCACCGCCACGCCGCCGTAGCAGGGCGCGTCTTCGCCGATGGTGCTGCCGTCCGGGCTGCTCACCCGCAGCGCCCGCAGCGTCGTCGGCGTGCCGCCGGGGCCGGCGCCGCAGCGTACCCGGATCGCGTCCGTGTTCAGGGGGCCGCCCTGACCGATCACGTGCGTGTTCGCGGCCGGGTCCGCTCCATCCCCCGCGCCCTCGATGAGCAGACCCTCGTGTCCCGGGTCGATGCTCAGGTTCTCCGGGTAAGTCCCCGGTCCCACGTGCACGGTGCAGCCCTCGCCGATCGCGGGATAGCGGTCCAGGAGGGCCTGGATGTGCCGCATGGGGGCCTCGGGCGAGGTCCCCGGATTGGCGTCGTCGCCGGTCTCCGCGACATAGAACTCGGTGACCGGGGCATACTCGGCCAGGACGGTCGAGTCCGCCGTCACCGTCAACGCAAGGGTCGCCGGGTAGGAGAGCGTGGTCCCCGCCGCGTCTTTCCAGCGCAGGAAGAACAGATCGTCATGCTGGTAGGGCGCCGTCAGGGTCACGGGCGCGGGGGGGATGAGGATGATGTCGTAGGCGGTCGTCCCCGGGTGGGACCCCGCGATGGGGGCATGGATTTCCGGGTCGGCCTGCACGGTGAGGGTCACCTGGACGATCACCGTGAAGGCGTCCGGCAGCGTTACCGATCCACAGGGCGTCTGCAGCGTCAGGCCGAAGGTGCCCGCTTCGAGGCCGGGGGGCACGCTTAGCCCGGTGACCGTC
>JAFGRS010000073.1 GCA_016935045.1 Lentisphaeria bacterium
ACACGGTCTCCCGCGATGGTGGGCTTGGGGGGGTCGGGTTTCTTTGCTCGTGCCGCGACCGCCTTGTGTTCTTCGGCGGCCTGGTCGAGGAAGGGCTTGGCGCGGGCCAGGACATTGCCGGGGTTGGCCGGGTAGGCAAAGACATCGACGCGGGGGCCGAGGACAGCCTTGACATCCCCCAGCGCATCGACCTCGGACAGCAGCAGGGGCACATTGCCCTCTTCGCCCATGTCGCGGATGCGGTGCGCCAGTTCGTAGTTGGTCAGCCCCGCCGATTCGAAGCTCAGGACCACCACATCCGCACCGCCGCGGCTCAGGTTTGTGAGCACCTCCTGGGGCGTGGTGCAGAACAGCACCGGCACACCCGTGCCCTTGGCGTGCTCCAGAAACGCGTCACAGATGTGATACGCGTCCTCGTTGTCGCCGCCGACGATGATCTGCCTCATGAAACACCTTTCCTCACAGCCATTTCCGACCCGACTCGGCCGGCCCCGACGGCCCCGACGCGGGTCCCGGAGTTCGGGCGGCCCCGGCCGCGGGAACGGCACCGGTCACCGCGGCGCGCACCCGCCTGCCCGGCCGGCCGCGGGTCCCTGAGGTTCGGGCACGCTCGCTGCCCGCCTACCTGTCCGCCGGCATCAGGGTTCGCCCGCCTCGAGCCACCCGAACGCGGAGGAATCCTTGCCGCCGCAGACTCCCGGTGTCCATTCCAGCCAGCCGCGGAAGCCGTCTCCGTCGTTGTCGTTGACAGTCATGGACCAAGCCAGGCGGCCTCCGGGCGCCATGGGCGCCAGGCCGAGGGTCTGCCACGGGATCGCGGCTTCGTAGACCGTGACGTCCCCGGTCCGCACCACGGCCAGTCGACCCCCGGTTGCCCGCCGGGCGCCCGGCATCCACTCGAAGAGCGTCGGTCCGGAGGGCGTCAACGCCAGGCCGATTTCCACCTCGGTGCCATCGTACCCGGCCGTGGCAGGCGGCGGGGTGGCGTGCACGGCCAGTTGGACGCAGTCCCCCTGCCAGAGCTGGAAGCCGTCTTCCTCCTGGCAGAACACGTCGTCGGTCACCGCAATGCCCAGGTAGAGGCAGGTCGGGTCCCAGGCCAGGCGGACGTCGGCGGAGCAGTCCTTCGCCCCGGCGTACGTTTCGTCCATGCGCACGGAGGCGGGGGCCTGGGGACCCAGGACGAAGGCGTTTTCCGGCGGCCATTCGCCGAGTATGCCGTCGATCTCGGGAGGCGGTTCGAGGCGGGGGGCCCGGACTCGGGAGCGGGCGGCGAGGACCTTGAGATCCCGGCGCGTCCACGCCGGTACGATGGCGGCGCCCACCGTCGTGGCGACATCGGCGGCGGCGGGGGGGACGGAGCACTTCACCAGCGTCGAGCGCGAGGCCCCCGCCGGCAGCATCCCCACATCCACCGTGCGGCCGGGTTCCAGGCCCCAATCCGGGGGGACCTCGAGCAGGACCCGCAACGGCCGGCGGCTGCGGCTGTTGTTGGTCACGGCCACGGGCAGCAGGAAGCTCTCCCCGGCTCGCACGGCCGCGGGCCAGCCCAGATCCACGGCAGCCTCCGGCACGACGGTTGCGTGCACGGCGTACTCCGTCTCGTGTGTGCCCCAGCGCACGCGCAGCGTCACCACCTCGTCGGTCTGTCCGTCCGTGCCGACCCGCACCAGCCGGTTTGCCCGGACCGTCTGCCCGGGGTTCGCGGCAAGGGTCTCCGTGGCGCCGTCGGGCCAGTCGATGCGCAGCGTGCCGCCCTTGCCCGGTTCGGCCCGGAGGTCGAGGGAGAGATCGACGGGTTCGCCGCGGACGACGGTCCGCAGTGGCTCCGGCGGCAGGATGCGCAGGCCGTTCTCGGCCAGGGCCTCCGCGAAGACGTAGGCTCGCGCGCAGGCCGCCAGGATGGGGTCCGGGCTTGTCAAGGCCTCCCGGGCGCGTTGCGGAGCGTCCGCCGGCATGGGCTCGATCACGAGCAGGCGGGCCTCCCTCGCGGCGAGGATCTCGTCGCGGTGCACGAGGGGGCCGTCGACGGCCTGACAGGGCGCCGTTCCCTGGCCGCTGACCCGGCGGATCAGCCAGGCCTGGCCGGCGGGCGGCAGCCACCGGGCCGGGGTCAGGTCGTAGCGGAGCCGGCGGGGTTCGGCGGCTGCATTGACGAGAAACACGCCGAGCCGGCCGTGTCGTGAGCGCCAGAGGGTCCCGCGCACCTGGGGGGTGCGGGCGGTATGCCGTTCGGTGCGGTTCCAGACGACACTGTGATGGGGAACGGGGTCGAGGGGCTCGATCTCGCCGAGGAGTTCGCCGAAGACCATGAATTCGCGGCCCGCCAGGCGCAGTTGGCAGAGGTCGAGTTGGAATTCGAGTTTGTCGCGGTGTTCCGGGCGCAGCAGCCAGTTGCCATTCCAGCCCAGTTGGCAGCCCCAGAGGAAGTCACGTCCCTGGGCCGCGGCAAAGGCATCCAGGTCGTCCTCGGCGGCCTGGGGGCTGGTGAAGTACACCGTGTACCCCGAGTAGACGGCGGGCAGGAGCGGGACATCGTTCTCGTAGCGGGGGTTCCACGCCAGGTAGGCGTCGATGGTGTCCATGTAGGGTTCGGCGGTGTTCTCGGTGGTCAGGATGACGCCACGGGCGGCGGCTTCCTTCTTGATGGGTTCGAGCATGGTGCGGTACCCGTCCACCCAGTGCCGGCCTCCGCCCAGGGGATGCCCATGGGTGGGGTCGAAGCACAGCCGGGGCTGGGCCGCGCCGATCTGGTCGAGATAGATGGCGTTCACGCCGCACTCCTCGATCAGGCGCAGGCAGAGGTCGCGGACGCGTTGCTGCCAGAGGGGGGTGGCCGGGCACATGGGGCAGAGGTTCCGCTTCGAGCCGTAGATCTCGACGTAGACCTCGCCGTCGGCCTGCTTGCAGGCGGCGGCGCGTCCGGTCTGCGCGAAACTGGGGATATCCCGGTCCCAGAGGCGGCCGTTGATGTAGGGCATGATCACCTGTCCCCGCCCGGTGAGGGTCCGAACGGTCTCGGCGAAGCCCGGCTTGGTGGGGAAGTACTCGGGGTAACTGTGGTCGAAGGGGATCTGGTGCCAGTTGTACCAGTGCAGTCCGACGGGCAGGGGGCAACGCTCCCCGGCCTCCTCCATCAGCGGCAGCACGTCCTCCGGAGTGCCGCCGCCGAGCCACCACAGGCCCAGGGTTTTGAGTCTTTCCGGAACATCCGTTCGTTCTTCGATCCAGCCCCTGCGGGCCCAGTGCTGCCGCGTCGCCCAGGCGCGATACCGGCGTGCTGCCTGCCACCAATCCCCGGCGTAGGCCGCAACGACGAAGGGGAAGGGAGCAGCCTCGGACGACCCGGGGACTCCCATGCCCTCGGCATAGGTCACGAAAGAGGCATCCTGATCCGCGTTGAGGCGCAGGGATTTCGGCCGGGCGGCCCCGTCGTGGGCGGCGAAGTAGAGCCCGGCCTCGCCGAGGTGGAAGGCCATGCACTGCACCGGGCAGGCGGCCGAGGGGTAGGGGACCTGCAGGGAGGCCCGGCTGCGCGGCACCAGGGTGCCCCCCCAGTTGCCGCGCGGCAGAAGGACGTCCGCGGTACCCGGCGGGCAGACGGTGGTCAGGAGGGGGAAGGTGACCTCCCACAGCCCGCAGCGTGTGCTGCGATTGGCCACCGCGATGCGCCACTCGGCGGCGGCGTTCCCGGCCGGGACGAGGACGGTGACCGTCACGTCCACCGCGTCCGCTTCGTCGGGGAGATCGAGCCCCCGCCATACCAGGGTCAGCCGGCGGCCCGCGGGGAGGTCCTGCTCCCGGGCCGACGCGTCGGCCGGAGAGAGGTTGCTGAGTTCCGCCTGCCGGAAGGGCGGGGTCGCCTCTCCCGCGGGTGGCGCCTGGAAGGGCGTCCGGAACTGCAGCCGCCAGAGCCCGGGCGCCCCATCCCGCGGTCGGACGAAGCGGGTATTGCCGACCAGCAGGTTCTCGATCCCCAGGCAGGCGAAGCCCCGCTCCGCCCCGGCAAAGGTCAGGCGCAGGGCCTCGTTGGCCAAGCGATACTCCCCCTCGGGCGGCGGCTCGGAGATGACCGTGGCGGCGGTCCCGGGCGCGTCGGCCACGATGCGGGCGCTGGGGTCGTCGGTCCCTCCCAGCCAACGGCTGTACCAGGCCGCGTCGGCAGCGGCCGGGCCGAAGTACAGGCGCCCCTCGAAGGCCGCCGTGCGCGCCGTCCAGGCAGTGCGATCACGCACGATGTAGTAGACGAACTCGTCGGAGGCGTCCCAACAGGTCACCGGTCCGCCGCCCACGCCCGCCGCGTCGGCTGCCGTTGCCATGACCGCCCAGTGGTTTCCCGGGCGGGCCAGGCTGCGCGTTTCCGGCGCCTGCATGGGGTACTCGGCCGGGGGTTCCCCGGTCACGAACGCGGTATAGTAGAGGTCATCGCGGGAGAGGTGGAGGAAGTGCTGTTCGTTCCAGGGCAGGTCATCCTCGCGGGATGCCCGTGCCGAGACCGCCACCACGGGCGAGAAGGGGGTGTAGACATAGCGGTAGACGATGGCGGGATTGCCGGGCGCCGGCCGGCCGTCACGGACGTAGCGTGTGCGCGCCTCGACGACCACCCGGACAGGGCTCCGGAACACGATCTCGGCCGTGGCCTCCGGATCGGCATCCGCCCGGTATTGGCCCCGGTAGGGTCCCTCCCCGTCCCGGCGGTAGAGGCGGTCCAGGAAGTAGAGCCGGGAATCCCTGCGGCCCGAGAGGCGGAAGAGGATCTGGCGCGGGAAGCCGCCGCCGCCCCGACGCGGGTGCGTAACCTCGAAGTAGCTGTTGCGGATGCGGATGCTCCCGTCACTCGCTTCCGCTTCGAGGTCCGTTTGGGCGACCGCTTCGGGGACGCCCGGCGCCATGGCGAAACGGCGGACGGCGCCGGGAGGGGTGATCCCCGGCAGGATCCAGCAGAGGACGGGGGTCGCGCCGGACCGGTCCAGGCACCAGGGCACGGCCGTGCCCGTGGACTGCTCGAGCAGAGCCATGTCGGCGACGGCGTCCGCGCGCTCCGGGCTCAGGGGCAGACTGACCACGTGTTCGAACCCTTCACGGGGACCGTTGCGTACCTCGAAGACCGCTCCGGCGGCCCACAGGGAGAGCCCCCCCGGAAGCAGCGCCAGAAAGAGGCCCAGCCGCTGCATTGCGTGCATGATCCATGCTCCCGATCGCTGCGCGACCATTCCTGCATTCCATGTCGCCCGGGCGCACGATAGCGCCGTTTCGCGCGGCTGTCACGGTGTCGCCACTCCGTGGGGCGCATGTCAGCTCCGTAGGTCCCCATGCCGCACGAGTTCTGCCACACCGCATGTGTCCACCCGAGAACCCCGGGGACATGGCT
>JAFGRS010000585.1 GCA_016935045.1 Lentisphaeria bacterium
CCCGTGCCGGCCGTGGTCGGGGTGGAGCCGCGGCCCCCGAGGGACAGGCCACGGAATCAGCGCTCCCAGAGCCGGCCATAGAGCTCCGCCACGCGGTCCTTGCGCCCACCCGGGAAGGAGCCGCCCTCGGTCTCCCCGGCAAGGTAGGCGAGCATCCACCGACCCTCTTCGGCACAGATCTCGTCGTGCAGCGGCAGGACCGTGCGCAACAGAAAATAGCCGAACTTCACCAGGCGGAACGGTCCGTACAGACGCGGAAATTCGCCCGGCACCGCCTCCACCGCCACGCAACGCCCGTCCAGGATGGCACTGCGAAGGTCGGCGAAATCGGGACTCGGCGCGAAGACAAGGGTGTAGTACCAGCCCAGGAGTTCCCCGGTCTCGCAGCCGTGCGCGTCGGAGACGCCCACCAACGGCATGACGGCGCCCCGGGCCCGTTCCTCCTGCCAGCGGCAGACCGCCAGCGCGTTCGACTCCATCTGGTGACGGTAGAACCCGCCCACCGCCTCGAGCGCATCGAAGGGCCGATGGGCGTACAGCGCCGCCTGCAGGCTCTCCGTGATGTTGTAGGCGTCGCCCGTCAGCCAATACGGGTGGCACAGGATGCCGATGCCTCCCGCGGAGCGGATCTGCTCGAACACCCAGGCGCAGGACGCATACACGCGCCGGTCCGGCTCCGGCAGGTCCAGCCGCGGACGACTCAGGAACCGTTCGAGCCCCTTGCGGTACAACGCCTCCTGCGCGAACAGCGCCTGGATGCTGAAACCGCCGCCGAAGTGGACCATGTGGACCGGGTTCTCCGGGGGGTGAATCTCCTCACCCGGGTAGATGCGGAACTCCAGTCCCAGGTCGGCGAAGGCATGGGCCGCTTCGAGGGACGGCTCGTACAGCCGATGGTCGGTCAGGGCCATGAAATCCATGCCGGTGCGCCGGCACGCCCCCGCCACGTAGGGCGGCGACTCACGCCCATCCGAACGGTTGCTGTGCTGGTGCACATCCCCTTTCCAGGCCCGCATCGGGAGCAGGTCCCTCCCGACCGCGTACACCGTAAACTCGTCGCTGCGCACGGTCTCCTCCCCCCGCCGCCAGTGCAGCCGCAGGGCGTACTCCTGCTCCGCCGCCGGGGTGAAGGTGATCGTCACCGCCCGCTCCGCGACGTCCGCCGGCAGGGGCTGCCGCAGGCGTGTCTCCCGCTCGACGATCTCGGCGGCCGGCACGCTGTCTGGGGGAGGATAGACGTGCGGGAAGCGCGGTTCGATCCGGATGCGGACCGTCCTGCCGACCCCGACAACCCGCGGGAACACCCGGTAGAAAGAGCCTTGGTTTGGCATCTTGCACCCACACTCCCTGGCCTACCATCCCGGGGCGGCAGCCCGGCCCCGCCGGGACAGGCACGGTGCGGGACCCGCCGTTCTGCCGCGGAACCGGTCCGCATCAGACCCCGTACACAGCCTTCGGATCGAAGACACGCTCTCCCACCACCGCGAGACCGCCCTTGTCGTCCACACGGCGGAAGAAACAGCTCCGATACCCCTCGTGGCACGCCGCCCCGCCCACCTGCTCGACGCGGAAGACCACCGTGTCCAGGTCGCAGTCCACCAGGATCTCCTTGATGCGCTGGATATTGCCGCTCGATTCTCCCTTCACCCAGAACTTCTGCCGCGAACGGGACCAGTAGGTCGCAACTCCGCTGTCGAGGGTCCGTTTCCAGGATTCCTCGTTGATGTAGGCCAGCATCAGGACTTCCCCCGTCTGCCAGTCCTGGGCAATGGCGGGCAGCAGCCCATCCGCGCTCTTCGCGAAATCCAGTGTGACCATGCGTCCATATCCCTTTTTCGTGTCCGGGACGGCACCCCCGCGGGAGTCACCGTCCACCCGTGGCTCCGGCAAGATACCGGTCGGCGTCGTTCGCGGTCATCACACCGTAGTTCACCGTCCCGAGCCAGCCGGACATGATGATCCCCACCGAACCCGTGTGGAACAACCCGCCAACCTGTTTCGAGATCGCCATGCTCGAAGCCAAACCCTCGAATTTGGTGCCGAAGGAAGCCCCCTGCGGGTGCAGGGTGTAGCGTTCGAACGTCCGTGGGGTCGCCGCCTCGGTGTAGTCCGCGATCTCCCGGATCCGCGGCACGTAGGTTTCCAGAGCGTCCAACGTCTCCTCGATCAGGCGTTCCTTGCCCAGACGGTAGGCCTGCCGGTCGCTCTGCGCCCAATCCTCGTGCCTGGCATTCATGCTGGCCACGACGGTATAACGGTCGGAGCCGGGACGGATGGTCGGCGTATACACGGAATAGGTCCTGCTGCTGACCTGCCTGGCACAGAGGGCCTCGGCATCGTAGACGGGATGGGTCGAGGTGAACAGCAGATCCCCCAGCTCCGGCAGGCGCTCCCCCGGCCGAATGCCGATGTATACCTGGCAACTGCTGTTGCTCAGCCGCACCTGCCCCAGACCCGACAGGAACTCCGCCCCGAAGTGCTCGTCCCCCACCAGCTCGTGGACCGTCCGCAGGAGATTGGCGTTGGACACCACCGCCCGACAGGCCACCGGGCGCCCGTTCACAACCGCACCGCGCACCCGGCCGCCCTCGACCAGAACCCGTTCCACCCGGGCGGAGGTCTCGCAGTCCACGCCGTTCGTCCGCAGGGTTTCCAACATCATCCGCAGCATGACATCCGTGCCGCCGAGAAAGGTGTAGACGCCCTGGCTCATGAAATTGCCGAACACGATGCCATAGCTGATGGCCGGCTCGTCGAGGGTGGAGCCGTTGGCATAGGTGATCGGCTCCATCAACAGACGCCATACGTCCGTCCGCCCCGGGAAGAAGCGCTCGAACAACTCCCCCGTCGTCTCGGTGCGGTCGTCGTAGTAATTCATCGCCCGCAGGGCCTGGAAAAACGCCTCCACCCGCTCCCCCGGCAAGCGGAAATGCTCGCGCAGCAGGCGGGTGAAATCGCCGCTGTCGAACCTGGTTTCGACATGGAACTGGGGATTGTCGAAGACGATCCGCCGGACCTGAACGATGCACGCGGCGTACTCCGGACCCCAGTACTTCCGGAGGCTCTTCTTCATGCCGATGGGAAACCCGTGCAGGGCTACGTCGAATATGTGCCGGCGGCGGCTGAAGTAGGTCGCCAGTCCCCCAATCTGACTGTGCTGCTCGGCCAGCAACACCCGGTGGCCGGACCGCGCCAGGCGGTTCGCCGCGGTCAACCCCCCCAGGCCACTCCCCGCCACGATGACGTCGTACTGCTCTTTCATGACCGCCGCCGGACCCGGGAACACGACGCGCCAGCCGTCTCCCAGATCCGCAAGAGGACGGCCGGCCGTGGACCCGACGCTCGGACCCACACCCACCCCGGCGTCTGCCGGTCACAACCACAGACCGCACGGCCACAGGCCGCCAAGACCGGATGCAGTTGCGACCCCCAATGTAACCGCCCCGGACAGGTCGGACAAGAAGCCCCCTGCCCGCCGGCAGACACACCGTGATGCAGGGCAAAGCACCTCCTGAGCCGATTCCCCTGGAGGGCGAAGCTCCTGCTGAGCCGATTCCCCTGGAGGGCG
>JAFGRS010000586.1 GCA_016935045.1 Lentisphaeria bacterium
ATCCTTCTCATCGGCTCCGGCCCCATCGTGATCGGCCAGGCCTGCGAATTCGACTACTCCGGCACCCAGGCCTGCAAGGCCCTCAAGGAGGAGGGCTACGAGGTGGTTCTGGTCAACAGCAACCCGGCCACCATCATGACCGATCCGGAATTCGCGGACCGGACCTACATCGAACCCCTCACGGTCAGCATCCTGCAGGAGGTCATCCGGCGCGAACGGCCCGACGCACTCCTGCCCACCCTCGGCGGCCAGACCGCACTCAACCTGGCCATGGCGCTGCACGAACAGGGCATCCTCGAACGCTACCGCGTCGAGATGATCGGCGCCAAGGCCGACAGCATCCGCACCGCCGAGAACCGCGACCTGTTCCGCAAGGCCATGATCGAAATCGGGCTCGATCTGCCCCGCAGCGGCTCGGCTCACAGCCTTGCCGAAGCCCGCGACATCCAGCGCCGCATCGGCCCCTTCCCCGTCGTCATCCGCCCCGGCTTCACCCTCGGCGGCAGCGGCGGCGGCGTGGCCTGGGACGAGGAGAGCTTCCGCGAAATCGTGCTCCGGGGCCTCAGCTACAGTCCCATCCACGAAGTCCTGGTCGAGGAATCCGTCCTGGGATGGAAGGAATACGAACTCGAAGTCATGCGCGACGCCAAGGACAACACCGTCATCGTCTGTTCCATCGAGAACGTCGACCCCATGGGAGTCCACACCGGCGACTCCATCACCGTCGCACCGGCACAGACCCTCACCGACAGGGAATACCAACTCCTCCGCGACGCCTCCATCCGCGTCATGCGGCGCATCGGCGTCGATACCGGCGGCTCCAACGTCCAGTTCGCCATCCACCCGGAAACCGGACGCATGGTCATCATCGAAATGAACCCCCGCGTCAGCCGCTCGTCCGCCCTCGCCTCCAAAGCCACCGGCTTCCCCATCGCCAAATTCGCCGCCAAACTCGCCGTGGGATACACCCTCGACGAAATCCGCAACGACATCACCCGGGAAACCCCCGCCTGCTTCGAACCCAGCATCGATTACGTCGTCACCAAGGCCCCCCGCTTCGCCTTCGAGAAGTTCCCGGGCTGCGACACCACCCTCGGCACCCAGATGAAGTCCGTCGGCGAAGCCATGAGCATCGGCAAGACCTTCAGGCAATCCCTCCAGAAAGCCCTCCGCTCCCTCGAAATCGGACGCTTCGGGTTCGGCGCCGACGGCCGCGACGCCGCCCTCGAAGCCCTCCCCGACCAGGAACTCGCCGGACGCCTCGAACGCCCCAACGCCATGCGCATGTTCCAGATCCGCGCCGCCCTGCGGCGGGGCTGGTCCGTGCGGCGCATCCATGACCTCACCGCCATCGAACCCTGGTTCCTGGACCAACTCGAGGAACTCGCCGCCTACGAGGACGAAATCCGCACCGCCGGGGACCTCGACGGACTGCGCCGGGACCCGGCACTCCTCCTCCAGGCCAAGGAGTTCGGCTATTCCGACCGCCAGATCGCCTGGCTGCTCAAGGGCCGGGAACAGGACGTCCGGGCCCTGCGTGAGGAACTCGGCATCGGACCCGTCTATGGGCTCGTGGATACCTGTGCGGCGGAGTTCGAGGCCTTCACCCCCTACTACTACTCGACCTACGGGGACCGGGACGAGTGCCGACCCTCCGACCGCCGCAAGATCATGATCCTCGGCGGCGGACCCAACCGCATCGGACAGGGCATCGAGTTCGACTACTGCTGCGTCCACGCCTCCTTCGCTCTGCGCCAGGCCGGCTTCGAAACCATCATGGTCAACTCCAACCCCGAAACCGTCTCCACGGACTACGATACCAGCGACCGACTCTACTTCGAACCCCTCACCCTCGAAGACGTCCTCCATATCTACCGGCGCGAAGCCTGCGACGGAGCCATCGTCCAGTTCGGCGGCCAAACCCCCCTCAACCTGGCCCTCGACCTCGAAGCCAACGGCGTCCATGTCATCGGCACCTCCCCCGCCAACATCGAGGCCGCCGAAGACCGCGAGTTCTTCAAACGCCTCGTCACCCGACTTGGCATCCGGCAGCCCAGGAACGCCACCGCCTCCACCGTCGAGCAGGCCCTCGCTCTCGCCGAGGAGATCGGCTACCCGGTCCTGGTCCGCCCCTCCTTCGTCCTCGGCGGCCGTGCCATGGTCATCGTCTACGACCCGGACAACCTCCGGCGCACCATGGCCGAGGCCGTCGAAGCCAGCGAAGACCGCCCCGTCCTCATCGACCAGTTCCTCGAAGACGCCCTCGAAGTGGACGTGGACTGCGTCGCCGACGGCGAAACCGCCGTCATCGGCGCCATCATGCAACACGTCGAAAAGGCCGGAATCCACTCCGGCGACAGCGCCTGCATCATCCCCCCCTGCGACCTCCCCGATGAGGTCCTCGCCACCATCCGCCGGCATACCTACGACCTGGCCCGGGAACTCAAGGTCTGCGGGCTCATGAACGTCCAGTACGCGGTCCAGAACAACACCGTCTACATCCTCGAGGTCAACCCCCGCGCCTCCCGGACCGTGCCCTTCGTCAGCAAAGCCATCGGCGTGCCCCTGGCCAAACTCGCGGCCCTCGCCATGGCCGGCGCCAAACTCAGGGACCTCGGCTTCAGCCGCGAACTCCAGCCCCGCCACGTCGCCGTCAAGGAAGCCGTCCTGCCCTTCGTCCGCTTCCTCGGCGCCGACATCGTCCTCAGCCCCGAGATGAAGTCCACCGGCGAGGTCATGGGCATCGACATGGACCTCGGCATGGCCTATGTCAAGAGCCAACTCGCCGCCGGCAACCCCCTCCCCGAGGGCGGGAACATCCTCCTCAGCGTCTGCAAACGCGATCAGGAAGATGTTATCCCCCTGGCCCGGCAACTCGCGGAGATGGGCTATACCCTCTTCGCCACCGATGGGACCGCCACCATCCTGCGCCAGAACGGCATCCGGGCTCAGGCCGTCTTCAAGCTCTCCCAGGGACGCCCCAATGCCCTCGATATGATCGAGGACCACGAGGTCGGCTGGATCATCAACACCCCTTCCGGAGGCACACCCTACGAGGACGAGATCCGCATGCGCATCGAAGCCGTCATGAAGGGCGTTCCCGTCACCACCACTCTCAGCGGTCTCAGGGCTGCCGTGCAGGGGCTCAGAGAGGTCAAGCGGTTGCGGGACATGACGGTCTGCAGCCTGCAGGAGTTCCACCGCCACACCCGCTTCAAACTCGAGTTCGACTGACCATGCACAGCCACGGGACATCCCCGCACGAAGTGGATCCCATCGGGGTGGTGCTGACCTTCTGCGCCGCCCACGACGGCGATCCCGTCCTGCCCCTGGACCACGCCGTCCGCCTCGCCCTCGAATGCAGCGAGGTCCGCCGGCCGGATGCGCAGCTGGTGACGGCCGTTGCCGCCGCCTTCCTGGACAACGGCACCGTATCGAGTCACGACCCTTCGACGAATCGGGTCACGATCATCCCGGCGATCTTCCGCGGCTTCTCCTTCCCCGTCCGGCCGACGGCCGAGGAGATTCGCGAGGGCTGTCTTGTGGTCGGCGACCGACTGGCGCCCTATGTCGCTCCCTCCGTGACCATCGATTCCCTCGACCTGCGCACCGCGGCCGGGGACCCCGTGGGACGGAAGCGCGTGGAGCTGACCTGGCGCCAGGCCGCCCCCTTCCACCGGCTCGTCAGCACCGACGAACTCGGTCCCATCCTTGCCGCCCAACTGGGGGGGAGCTTCGCCCCCGAGGACTGTCTCGACGAACTCGAGAAGGACCCGGACCGTCCCCTGCCATGGCTGGTGCTGGAGACGCAGGGTCTCTACCGCAGCTCTGCCTGGGCGCCGGGCGCCGTGCTCCGCTTCGCCGTCGAGGACTGGACCGCGGGACGGCTCCGGGTGGGCCC
>JAFGRS010000587.1 GCA_016935045.1 Lentisphaeria bacterium
CGGCCCACCACGGGGCTTGTCCCCGTGGACCCTCCGGCCCACCACGGGGCTTGTCCCCGTGGACCCTCCGGCCCACCACGGGGCTTGCCCCCGTGGACCCTCCGGCCCACCACGGGGCTTGTCCCCGTGGAGGCCTGATCCTCCCGGTCTGCCGGCCCTTGGCGCGACGCATGAGAAAGGAAGGACCCGGGCCGGAGGGTTCCGGCCCGGGTCCGCATGTCAGCCGATGGCTTCTCCGCCGGTTTCCCCGGTCCGGATGCGGATGCACTCGACCAGGTCGATGACGAAGATCTTTCCGTCCCCGATTCTGCCGGTCCGGGCTCCGGCGATGATGGCCTCGATGGTGGGCTGGACGTAGGCCTCGTTGACGGCGATCTCCAGGCGCACCTTCTTGAGCAGGTTGACTTCGACTTCGGCGCCGCGGTAGCTCTCATGGAACCCCTTCTGCTGTCCGCAGCCGAGGGCGTTGGTGACGGAGATCTTGAAGATCTCGCGCTCGTAGAGCGCCCGTTTGACGTCGTTGAGTTTCTCGGGCTGAATGTAGGCCACGATCAGTTTCATTGTCCGCTCCTCGATGTGTGCTTGGGGCTGGGCGCTGACACGGCTCACACGTTCGTGAAGACCTGGAACCCCGCATAGGCTTCCATGCCATGTTCGCCGATGTCGAGTCCCTTGAGTTCCTCTTCGGCACTGACCCGGATCCCGATGGTCTTCTTGAGGACGACGAAGATGACCAGGGCGCAGGGCAGGCAGACGGCACCGTAGGCGAGAACGCCGAGGGCCTGCACGAAGATGCTGTGTGCGGGGCTGAAGACGCCGACGAAGAGGGTGCCGAGAACACCGCAGACCAGGTGCACGGTGGTGGCCCCGACGGGATCGTCCAGGTGGAGCCGGTCGAAGGTGATGACCGAGAGCACCGCGACGGCCCCGCAGACCAGCCCGATGATGACGGCGGCACGGATCGACACGACGTCGGCCCCGGCGGTGATGCCGACCAGTCCGGCCAGGCAGCCGTTGAGGACCATCGACAGGTCGGGGTGTTTCTGGATCCTCCAGCTGACGGCCATGGCGCCCACGATTCCGGCCGCGGCGGCCAGGGAGGTGGTGGTGAGCACGTAGCTCACCGCGACGGCGTCGGCGGAGAGCACGGAGCCGCCGTTGAAGCCGAACCAGCCCAGCCAGAGCAGGAAGACACCGATGGTCAGAAGCGGCATGTTGTGCCCCATGATCGGCCGGATGGACGTGCCGACGTACTTGCCGGTGCGCGGCCCGAGCACGAGAATGCCGGCCAGGGCGGCCCAGCCGCCGACCGAGTGCACCAGGGTGGAGCCGGCGAAATCATGGAAGCCCATTGTGTTCAGCCAGCCGCCGCCCCAGACCCAGGACCCGACGAAGGGATAGACGAACATCACGTAGACCACCGAAAACAACAGGAATGCCCCGAGCTTCACGCGTTCCGCCACGGCGCCCGAGACAATGGTGGCCGCCGTCGCGGCAAACATGCCCTGAAAGAGAAAATCGGTCCAGTACGTGTAGCCGCCGTCGGCGTAGGAAAAGGCCGCCGCTCCGGCACCGGCCATGGTGGCATCGACTCCCTCGGGCAGACCGATGCCAAAGCCGGAAAAACCGAGGAAGCCGGGAATCAGCCAGCTATCACCCGGGTACATCAGGTTGAAACCCAGCAGGGCATAGGTCAACAGGCCAATCGCCACGATCATCGTGTTCTTGAACAGGATGTTGACCGTGTTCTTGGCACGCGTCAACCCGCTCTCCACCGTGGCGAACCCAAGATGCATGGCGAACACCAGAAACGTGGCCACCATCATCCACACGTTGTTGATCGCGAACATCTCCGCGCTTACCGGTTCGGCGCCCAGAGCCGTCCCCGCACCCGCAAGGCACGCGGCCGCCGCAACCCACCTGACATTGCCCGTCCCAATCCGCTTCCTCGTCATCATGGCCGTTCCTTTCTTCTCTGTCTGCACAGCGCCCCGACCCGGAAACCCGAACCGGCCCGCACCGCATCCGGCCCCGACTGGGCGCCCACACCTACAGAACACACCATGCCAGATCCGCGATAAAAGACCGTAAAATATTTATGGACAACAGCTTATGTTGATGAACTCTGCCCCCTTCGGGCTCTGCCCATAGAACAACAAAAACGGACTTTGCTTGTTTTATGGTGACAATAATGTTTCATTCTTGGCTGGGTCGGGCATCCGGACGGTCCCCGTGCGGCGGCGTTGGGATCTTGAAACAGCCCTGCGGGTGCGTCCGCGGGCGTTGCAGTGCAGGCAAGGGGGGGTATACTGACGGGTACGGTCTGTTGCGGGCCGCGGTGGATGTCGAGGTGCCCACGCGGTGTTGTGGGGGCGTTTGTGCGTAGCGGTTTCCTGCGGCGCCGGCCGGGGGAGCGCGGTTCCTATCCCGACCGGCGCGGTGCGTCCGCGGGTGCGTATTCTCCCCGCGTGGAGGCCGTATGGGTATTTGCGCAGCCGGGGAATTCCGCGTCGTTCATCCCGAGGGGGAATGGGAGGCGTGTCACGCCGCCGCTCGGGTGGACGGTCCGCGCCGCATCGAGGTGCTCGGGGGGGAAGTGGTCCGGGATGTCTCGATCTACGTGGACGACGTTGCCGGGGAGCTGCTGTTGCCGGACCGCGTGCGCAGCCTGCGCAAGGGGGGCTGTGCCGTGGTCCAGACTCGGGGGCACTATCCCTTTGGCAGCGAGGTGGGTGTCTCCCAGTCCTTTCGCTATGCCGCGAACCATGTGCAGGTGACGACGGATCTGCACTGGCCCTCCCGCGCCCCGGTTGTCCGACACCTGGGGGTCGGGGGTTTCTTTCTGCCCGGCCGCTGGCTGCGCTTCTATTGCGTGCCTCCCTGCCTGCACCTGGCGGAAGGCAGTCTGCCCCGCTGGCATCCCATCCCTTCGCAGGCGGCGGGTTCGGGGATGGCGGGGCACTGGCACCGCCCGCCCTGCGCCCTGGTGTTCGAGAGGGAGGACGGCGTCCGCCTGGAGGTCGGCACGGGGTGCGATGGCTGGCGCTGGGAGCGGAACATGGGCTTCGGTCCCGAGGCCGGAAGCTACAAGGTGCTCCAACAGGAGGACGGCATCCGGGTCGTCCGGGAACCCCTCATGACCTGTGCCGAGGTCGTTCCGGCGGCCCGGGACTACCGTTTCACCTGGTACCTGGCCTGGTCCAGCGGCCCCCCCGCCCTCGGAGAGGACTTCCCGGACCCGGTTGTCCCGGCCGGCGGAGAGCGTGGAGAGCCGCCGCGGTCCGCGGCCTTCGAGGCGCGGGAGCCCCTCTCCCTGCTGTTGGATTTCGGACAGCTGGAATGGGCTCCCTCGGCCTGCCGGGTCCCATCGGCGGAGGCCTACGGGCGTGGCTGCAGGCTGCCGGCGCCCTGCTGGCACAGCCGGGGCGTGCAGAAACAGGCCCGGCGCATCATCCGTCGCCTGGCAGCACTGCCGGCGCCCGGTTGGCTGACGGTTCGCGGCTTCGCGCCGGGGGTGTGCTGGGACCCGGCCCACTGCGACCGGACGGGCGGGCCCTTACCCCACTGGGATCTGGACGCGTTGCTGGATTTCGCCGTCTGGACGCGTCAGCAACTGGGTCCGGAGTGGCGGATTCGGGCGGAGGCGCCCGGGTGGGAGTCGCTGCCTTCGGTTTCGGGGTTGTTTGCCGTGAACGGGTTCCGGGCCGACAGGGACGAGCCGACGGATGGATGAACAGGGCCTCAACCATGTGCCGCTGACGGGGTGGTATCCCGGTCACATGCTGAAGGCGGGCCGCGGCATGCGGGAGCTGTTGCGGCTGGTGGACGTGGTGGTCGAGCTTGTGGATGCCCGCGCCCCGCGCTCCAGCCGCAACCCCGAGCTTCCCGAGATGCTGCCCGGGAAGCCCTTCGTGCTGGTGGCCAACAAGGCGGACCTGGCGACTGCCGAGGGCATGGAGGCCTGGCGGAGGTGGTTCCGCGCCCAGGGCATCTCCATGCAGCCCCTGGACTCGCGCCACATCCGGGAAGCCGAACGCCTGGTGTTGTCCTGGAAACAGGTGGCGGCGGGGTGCCGGCGCCAACGCGGCGCGAAGCGTCCCCTCAACCGGCCCGTCCGCATCATGATTGCGGGGATCCCCAACGTCGGCAAGTCCACCCTGGTCAACCACCTCGTCGCCGGACGCCGTGTGAACGTCGGCCCCCTTCCCGGCGTGACCCGGCATACGCAGTGGGTCCCTCTCCGCGGCGGGGTCGACCTGCTGGACACCCCCGGCGTGCTCTGGCCTCACATCCGGGAGAAGGCGCACGAGCTGCGGCTGGGTTTGATCGGGTCCATCCCCGACGATATCGTTGGGGTCGAATTCCTGGGCGAGGTGCTCTGGCAGGCGCTCCGCGGGCAGGCGCCGGGCCGGGTGTGCTGGGACGTGTTCGCACTGGCTGCGCCTCCGGCCACGGCCGCCGAATTCCTCGATGCCGTGGCGCGGCGGCGTGGTCTGCTGCGGGCGGGCGGGGACCTGGACCGGGAGCGTGCGGCGGCCGCGGCCTTGCGCGAGTACCGGGAGGGACGCCTGGGGAGGTTCTGCCTGGAGATGCCCGCGGAGACGGATTCCTCCGGGGACGAAGCAAACGCGGTGGACACATGATTTCCGGGCCTAAGTACTCGCGGACGGAAATACGATGACGTTGGCCGAGGCGGATTTGGATGCCGGGGACCACCGGGGGCAAGGCGGGCATACCC
>JAFGRS010000588.1 GCA_016935045.1 Lentisphaeria bacterium
CGGCGGGCGGGACACCCGCCGTACTCTCGGCGGGCGGGACACCCGCCGTACTCTCGGCGGGCGGGACACCCGCCGTACTTTCGGCGGGCGGGACACCCGCCGTACGTGTCTGCTTATTCGCTCGATCCCCCGCCGTTCCGGGGCATGCCATCGGTCTTCTTTGCTCCGGAATAGGCATAGGTCTGGAAGAAAATGCGGATATCCGAGATGCCGTTGCCGTCGCGCGCCTGGCCCTGGTCGTCCAGGACGGGCCCCCCGGCCATGGGGAGCCCGAAGACGAGACGCCGTCGTGCCTCGAGTCGGTCGGAGTGCAGGGTTCCGGCGGGGATGATGAGCAACCAGTGCGTGTTCCAGACCGACCGGCCAATGAGGCGGCTGTCCCGGGTGACTTCGCTGTCGCTGAAGTTGCCGCTGTCGTGGTAGGCGCGAAACGAGGGATAGCGCCGGATGGAAGCCAGTTCGCCGGTGAGAGTGTCGTACAGCGGGATCCAGTCCGGGTCGGTCAGGTCCCCGCCGTTGATGGGGAAGGGCATGGGAATGAGCTGGTCGAGGACGGTCCACTCCCGGGTTTCGCCGGCATAGCCCGTAGGAGAGCGCGACCGGTCCTCCCCGATGGGGATGAGGTAGACCCTTGGCGTATTGGACAAGCCGCTCTGGGCCAGGGTGTTGTAGTTGCTGAACCAGACCCCCGCCGAGCGTATCTTGGTGGTGAAGTTCGAGGAATCGTAGGCGCTGTCGCCGCCCCACAGGGGAAGCCCGAAGAAGTTCGCGCCGAACTCGATGTGCGTCGCGAAGGGAAGGACCAACCCCGGCTCGGTCGCCTGCTGGGGCTGGAAGCTGCGGCAGTAGCGGCGGAAGGCAGGCTCCTCGAGCAGGTTGTCGCAGCAGCAACTCCACAGGATGTTCCGCCAGGCCTGGTCGTCCTCGGCGGCCGCGGAGAGGTGGAACAGCTCGCGCCGCAGCGAGAAACGGTTGGTCTCGGTCTGCGGGTTGTTGAAACCGAGCTGGCCCTTGAGTACCAATTGCCAGTTCAGCATCATGCGCGCCAGCGGGTCCGCCAACCCGCGATCGCCGACCGTCCCCGCCAATTGGGGCACCCCATTCTGCATCAGGCCGACGGCCCGGGCCCGGACAATGCGCGTCAGAAACTCCGACCCGGGCCCGCGCGCGTCCTCATCCAATAGGTTCGTCTCGTAGTCGTAGGCCCGGGCAGCCAGATAGGCATACCGCGCCGCCAGGTCGAACTGGGCCCGGTACTTCTGCAGGGCGTCGTTGCGGAAGATCCGGAAGGCCATGTCGCGGTAGCGCATTTCCTGTAGACCGGCAGCCGTTTGCCGGCGGAAACGCAACCGGTCTTCGAGCAGCCGCTGCCCGCGGGCCAGGGCCGCCAGATACTGCTGCTGCGCCTGCTGCAGGGCCTCCTGCAGCACGTACAGATCGTAGCGTACGCTGGACTCCTGGCGCAGCATCTGTTCGAGTTGGGTGAGGAGTTGCAGGGCGGCGAACTGGCCGTGGAGAGTGGTCACCTTGAGATTGGTCTGGGCCTGGGCGAGGTCCTTGGCCAGTTGGGCGTCCAGTTCGTTCAGCCCCTCCCAGTCGGCGGCGCATTCGAGGGCCCTCGCCACCACCGCCCCGACCATCTTGATGGCCCCACGAGCCCCCGACGTGGCATCGGTCGAGAGGCCGACGGACTTGGGCAGGAACTCGGCCAGCGCGTCCGCCACCAGGGAGGCCGTCACCGCCGCGCTGCGGAAGGCCGCCTGACGCTTGCGCGCTCCCATGATCTTGTCGTTGTACCCCTCCTGCGTATCGATCCCCTCGTTGAGGATGAGGATCTCGGAGGCATTGAGCTGGTACTGGGCCTGCAGAAGCTCGGCCTGACCCTCGATATCGGCGAGAAGCGCGTTGTATGTATCCAAGGCCCTCTCGAAGCGTCCGAGAGCCTGGAGCAGATCACCGTGGGCGAACTGCAACTCCCCCTGCGCCCTGCGCTGGCCGGTCCAGGAGGCCGGTTTGACGATGCCCAGGCCGGTGGTGGAGAGGTGGTACTCCACGGTGCTTCGGGCGGGGGTCAGCGTACCGTCGGCGTTGACATGGTCCTCCTCGTAGGTGATGCGGAACGTCTGCAGCGTGGCACGATCCTCCTGAACGCCCAGCAGTTCGGAGGTATCCACGATCATGTAGTGGTACAGGTCCGGTCCCGCGTAGCCGCTGGGGTAACTCTTCCCCGGGCCGATGTCGTCGACATACGGGTATCCGAACACCTCGATGAGGCGGTTGCGGAAGTCGATCTCCCGTTCCTGAACCGTCTTCTGGAACTCCTGCAGTTCGTCGGCCTGGCGCTGCAGCATCTGCCGACTCCCGGCCGCGTAGCCGAATGCGGTGACGGCATTTTCCACGGCCAGGACGGCCCGATCATAGATCTGCTCGAAATGCGTCTTGCCCGTGTCGATCTGCAATGGGTCGATGTCGAAGGGCACGGCATTGGCCGCCAGCCCCAGGGGGCTCAACCCCACATCGGCATTGTCGACCTGGGTCTGCATGTCCCGATAGGCATCGATGATCTCCCCCAGTTCCGGGACCGTGGTGCGGTCGATCCGGCGCACGTCCCCCACCAGTGCCTGCGGCGAGTCGGCGGCAAGGACAAAGCGGATGCGGATGGTCTCGCCGGCATAGGCATCCAGACTCACCTGCACCGGGATGACGGTGGCCGGGTCGGCGGGATCAAGGGTACCCCACATCTTACGGTCCGCGGTAGATGAGTACACTTCCGCCCAGGCGTACGAGACCACGTCGTCGTCGGGGTCCTCGGGGGTGCCGTTGTCGTCGGTGCTCTGAACGCCGACCTCCACCCGCACGCTGTCGCCGCCCGGCCGCAGACCGACGTAGTCCCACCAGGACAGGGTCACGCCGTGGGCGCCCGCGGGCACGGCCGCCGGCTCGACCCGTTCGAGCACATGGACGCAACCCGTGCCGTACACGCCGCTGCTGCCGGTGCAGGCCATGGCCGCCACACCGGAGTGGTACCACGGGTCGATGGATTCTGCGCTTTCCGCCAGGTGCCATTCGCCCGTCGAGGACCAGTTTCCCGCCCCCCCCTCGAAGTCCTCGCTGAACAGCAGGGAGGGGGCGGCATCGGGATCGGGGTCGTCCACCGCCCACAGGCTGATGTCATCCAGGAACCACCCCACGTCGCGGTCATCGCTCGGGAGGATGGCATTGGCCACCATCCAGTCCAGGTAGGCCCCCTGCCCCGCACGCAGCCCCCATTCCGCCAGACCCCAGGCCCGTTCGGGATCGCTGTCCTTGTACCCTTGCCACTGGCCTTCCGGGTCCTCGCTGTACTTCGCGCGATAGATGAGGTTCACGATCTCCGCACCCGTGCGCGCCTTGGCCGCCGCCGCCGCCGCAAAGAGCCTCTCGTCCAGGTAGTCCACCGTGACCGGAACTCCGCCCAGGGTCACCGCTTCGGACCGGGGAACCCAGGTGAAATTCGGCTCCCGAAGCAGGCGGTAGTACCCGGTCATCGCCGTGAGGTAATGCCCCCAGGCATCCCCGTGTCCCTGCGGGTAGAGACGCTTGGCGTCCGCCTCGTCCAGCACCCCGTCCGGCTCACCGGTGATGTCGTCGCAGAGATCGTAGTTCAGGGCGTAGGCCACCTCCCCCAGGCCGCTGGTGAAGTTCCAGGCCAGGCGGTTGTAGATGGGAGCCTGACGCGTGCCCGGTGCCAGCATATCGTCCCGGCCCCGCAGCAGCGCCAGTTCCTCCTCCAGCAACGACGAGGTCTGGTTCAGGAAGGCGTGGATGGACGGCAGCATCTCGATGTAGGCCTCCGAGGGATTCAGGCCGAAGCCGAGGGTCGGATCGCAGGCATCTCCGTAGGCCTCATTGCCCAGCAGCATGTAGAGCTGAGCGATGCGTCCCGCGGCCAGCAACAACGCGTTGGTGATCCCGGGAACGACATCGGAGCTGACCGGGGGCGTGCCCTCGATGCTCAACCCGATACCCCGGTTCAGAACCGTCTGGTAGATCTCGATCAGACCCGCCTCGTCCACCGCAGCAGGGTTCAGCGCCACGCTGCCTTCGTAGCGCGGCCCGGCCTGGCTGATCATGGTCACCAAGGTATTCAGCGTCCGTGTCGGATCGCCCAGATCCCGAAAGCGCTGTTCGTAGGGGTTGATCCCCCGCACTACCCGCTTGATCCAGCCCTCGGCAAGCTGCGGCTCGGTCCACTCGCTCCAGCCGCTGCCGCAAGGCTGGACCGTCTCCGCGGCGGGACGGTAACGGCACACGAACCAGTTGTCCGTCAGCGTAAACAGCCCCGGGCCGCTGATGGTGATGTCCACTACGCCCGCACCCGCGGAAGTGCCGGGGACATACGTATTCCAGTACTCCGGCCTGACCTCGCCGCCGTGCTGCGGCGGGGTCCCGCCGCTGTCCGGCAAGGTCCGCCACTCGAACACCAGGTCGTCCGAGTAACCCGCGAAGTCCCCGGAGTGCCGCAGCGTCAGACTCTCGTACAACGGGCTGGCGGGCTCGACCACCTTGATCTGGCCCTGGTACAGGGGACAGGTGACGCGGATGATCTCCAGGCTTACGGGCAAGTCCGGCGGGCACAGCGCCGCATTGTCCTGGAAGGCCAGCGTCACGTAGCCCGTGGCCGCCGCCGCCCCGGCCGTGACCGCCCGCGAGTCAAACAGGGTGTCGTCGGGCTCCGCCGGGGGATCCCCCGTGCCTACCAGGATCGGTTCGGCGGCCAACTCCCGCAGGTCGTCTGCCAGAGCCGCCCCCAACACGTCTGCAAGAACGTCCCGGTCGCGCCCGGTGATCACATTCGGCAGCAGGTAGTACTCCCCGATGGGTGGCTCGATCAGCACGCCGCGGAGATTCAGGCGATGGTTGCCCCCGTCGTAGCTCAGGCGCTCGTACAAGTGCGGAGGAAGCTCGGGGAAGCGGTACTCGCCGAGGGAACTGTCCATCTCGGCGGGCACGCCCAGGGGCAGGGACGCCAGTGGTGCGGTCCGGACCCGCGTCGGATCCATGAGGTGGGCGCTCGGCCCGCCGCCGGCGGCGATGGACTGCTGGTACACAATGGCGACGCTGGCTTGCGCCGACACGTCCGGCAGCCCGAACTTGGCCTTGACCAGAGTTTCCCCGACGCGGAGTTCCGGCACCTGCTCCGGCCACGCGATGGTGTAGACCGTGTCGACGGGGGTGCCGGCCGGGGACTCGGCCCGATCCAGCCAGGGCACGTGGTCCCCCGGGGCATGGGGGTACGCGGTGCCGCTGGGGAAGGAGAACCCCTCCCAGACCGGGTAGAACCAGTGCAGGACCGCGTCGGCGGTCCCGCCGTCACTTCCCCCCGCCAGGGCCCAGTGACGTCCCGTGCGGTCCTCCCAGAACGGGCCGCTCTCCCCGTAGCTCTCGGAGCAGTAGGGCGGCATCTGGCGAATGGGCAACGGTGGCTCGATGGGTTCTCCCGCGACCCCCTCATAGTGCAGGTCGCCCCGCACGACGGGATACACGTCAAAGCGCCAGGCGGGGGATATCTCCGGATCCCGGTATTGGATCAGGACGTAAGGCCATGACGTCGCGTCGGACCCGAGATCGTCCCGCAGGGCAAAGACGGGGCCCTCGGCCGGATCCAGGGCGAGGGCGTGTTCGTCGTTGGGATTGAACCCGGCTTCTTCCGGGTCATTCTGCACGTACAGGGACCAATTCGGGTGGGTACCACGGTCGATGGGGCCCGTTCCCAGTTCACTGGCGATCACGAGGGGGGGCTGCAATTCCGGGTCCCCGGCCGCCGGCCAGTCGCAGCGATAGCGCACCACCTTCGAGGGCCATGGCACCCCCTGGCTCAGGTTGCACCACCATACCTCCAGCATACCGGCGTTCACCGGGAAGATCTGCCCCGTGGACGCAACCGCGTCGCGGTAGATGTCAGCGGCATAGCGGTCGTTGCGTGAATCCCGGTAGCCCGCGTCGTCCGCCGTGTAGTCGCAGACATGGACATGGCCCGGTTCCGTTCCCTCGTGGTACGCGTCGCCAAGTTCCCTCCCGATGGGGCAGAATACGCCGCTCGCGATGGGCCACAGAATCCCCTCCATGTCCGGACGCGCCCGGTCGTGACGCACGGCCCGGACGACCTCGAAGAACACGCCCGTGGAACCGGGAGGCGTGCCGGGATTGTAGCGCAGCAGGAACAGCCCCTCCCCGTTGGCGTCGACCACGTTGCCTTCCAGGGTCGCGTGGGTGCCGGGGACGGCGAATTCCTGGTGCAGCATGAGTTCCGGGTGAAGGGAGTCCGGAACCGTGACCGGCCGCCCCAGGTTGTCCTCGCTGTGCCCCCGCACGAAGATCTGCGGGTCGTCCGGCCAGACCGCTTCGTAACGGCGCATCTGATAGGGCCAGAGGACCTCGTAGCGGTTGTCCAGCAGGGAGGATTTCCGCCAGAAGACCTCGATCTGCAGATCGCTGCTGGTGGGACGAACCGCGTATACGTTCCCCCGGTCGGGGCCGTCGACGCCGTGCTGATACACATACGGCGACTCCCCGGTCAGCCCCCGGGCAACATAGGCGTCGACCCGTGTCGGCGCGGCCGGCACCCCCCCCTGCGGCAGGAACTCGGACCCGACGTCGCACTGGGGACCGTAAGGGCTGTGAGCGGGCCAGGGGTCGGGGGAGTACCGCCGGAGTTCCACGATCTCGACATCGATGAAGGTGCTCTCGTCCGCATTGAACTCGACGACGACGTATCCCGTGCGGCCCTGGGCCCGAAGCGAGTCGCCGAATTTCCACAGGAAGCGGGTGTTCTGGGCGTCGACGTAGGCCTGGAGATCGCGCTGGTACTGCTGGTAGACCGCATCGAAGCCCTCCGGCGGATAGGGATCGCCGTCGTAATCGTCCGGATTGGGGGGCACGGGTGGATCCATCTCGTCGCTCAACCGGGCTGGAATGGCGGTGTGGTAATGAGGCACCACATGGAAGCCGGCGATGTCGACGGGGGGCGCTCCGGTGGGGGTCAGGTTGCCCAGGGCATCATAGCGATCGGTCCAGTAGATGCGCACCGCCGGGCGAGCGGGCTTGTCGGAGATCAGGTAGGTGACCGCGGGCCCCCACATCTCACCGTTGGCTCCCTCGAAGGTGATGGCATTGCCGCCGGGGCCTTTCCAGGTGATCTGTACCGAACCGGCCGCGGACGCAAACACCTTCCGGGCGTGCGGGAGGTAGAAGGCCCGATCCGACGGTTCCCCGGTATCCGGATCCAGAATCGTAGGCTCCCAGTAGAGGAGTTCACCCGCGGGGTCCAGGGCCGCCGCCGGAACCAGCTTGAGGGCCACATTCTCCGCGGAGGTGATCTCTTCCCCGATGTCGAAATGGCTGCCTTCCCGCGTGGGTCCCTCGACCGCCTGGCCGATGCGGGACCAATGCAGCGTGCAGGTGCCGTCCGTCACCGCATCGTCCACATGCCCGCTGTAGACGGCCGTCGAGGCAGCCCAGCCGTCACCCTCGGGAACAGGCCAGGAATTGCGGAACTCGGCGTAGCCGTCGCTCTGGGCGAACACCACGGGCGCCGAGCACGCGAGCACGGCCAGCGCCCACAACCCCAGGGAGCGCTTGCGTCTGTTCATCTCTCACATCCTCGTACGCTATGCATTAGGTCCAGTATGCCGGCTGTCTCGGCCGGCCCCGTAGGGCGGTTGTCTCGACCGCCCCAGTTTTTCCGACGGGCGGGACACCCGTCGTACTGCCGACGGGCGGGACACCCGTCGTACTTTCGCGGTAGGGCGGTTGTCTCGACCGCCCAGTTTTTCCGACGGGCGAGACACCCGTCATAC
>JAFGRS010000589.1 GCA_016935045.1 Lentisphaeria bacterium
ATGCCCTCGATCCCGCGGGCCCAGGTCTGCCACAGCCAAACCCGCATCTCCGTGCCCGGGTGGTCGATGAACAGGGTGCAGTACGGCGCCTTCGGACCGGTGCACACGTACCACCAAAACTGCTCTCCCTGCACCCGCCGGGCCGCGGCCCTCTCGGGGTCGAACTGGGGCGATACGGGACACCAGAGATTCGGTCCCCCGAGGAGAGCCTCCTCGACCTGTTCGGTCAGCATCCGGCGCAGGCCCGGGGCTCCCTCCCTGAGCGTACGGAAGCCGTTCATGACAAAGGTATAGTCCTTCGGATCGGGCTCGTCGAACCAGTAGACATAGGCTTCGTCCAGCCAGCCCCGGGTGCGGAGGTGTGCCTCGACCGCGCCCAGGTAGGCCCCCATGGCCGCGCGGTAGGTCGGTGTCGTCCCGTCGTATCCCAGCAGACTGGGTTCGCTGCGGGCATGGAAGGTGCCGCCGCCCAACCCCATGACCGGGAGGCGGAAGGTGTTGAAATGGAACTCGTCCATGGCCCGGGTCATGGCCCGGTCCCAGGCCTGCCAGTCGATGCGGGGCACGAGGGCGCCGGGGTCCAGGGGCTCGAAATCCCCGCCCGTGACCAGGGCCTGGCCGGTTGCCGCAGCGGTGCAGGTCAGGTCGTCGTACCACACCGTTCCCGTGAAGTGGCCATCGTCGGCGTACTCCGTGGCCCAGAGTGTCAGGCGCACCGCCGCCGCGCCCGCCGGGAAGGAGGTGATCCTGCGCTCGAAGAGCTGCCAGCTTCCGTCTCCCGTCACGAGCATGTCGTTGTTGCGTCCGCTCATCCACTGGTCGCCACGGTCGAAGTGGTTGAACGTCACGATGAAGGGATGTCCCGCTTCGGCGGTGCGGTAGCGGAAGCGCAGGAGGAACCCTCCCGGCGGGATGGCGAGGCCGTCGGCATAGCGCGCGGAGACGTTGGCGCGCCCATCCTGGTCCTGAAGCCGCAGGGAGGACTCGCCGGCGGCCTTGACCTCGGCGTCCCGCGTTCCGCCGAGCCACGAACCCAGGGCGGGCCAGGTGACGCGGAAGGGATCGAGGGGCGCCGGGTCGTAGGGGGAGATGTGGTGTTCGGCGAAGTTGCGCCAGTAGCGTTCGAGCACCAGGCGGCGCTGGTCCGGGTCGTGGACATTCTGGTAGCGCCAGACTTCGCCGGGGCTGAACCCGAAGGCGGTTTCGCAGGCCATCCGGGCAGGAAGCTCGAAGCTGTACACCTCGGCCCGGAGGGGCACCTCGGCCCCATAGCCCTCCGCCGACAGACGCAGCGTGCCCTCGTAGACACCGCCCGGAGTGCCGGACGGGACCCGAAGCCGCAGCCAGAAGGGCTGGTTGACCCCGCCTTCGAGATCCAAGGGAGCGGCCACGGGAGGAAGGGGATCGGGCCAGTCCGCCACAACCCCGGTGGCGTCCGTGGGACGCGACACCGGCACGTACCGTACCCGCAGCACGTCGAGCGCCGCCGCGGGGATGACCGACCCGTCCGCGGCCCGAAGCGGACCGGGAGTGAGGGTCAGGTCCCGGAGGGGCTTCACGGGACGCAGGACGAGTTGCACGGCCTCGGCCTCGTTGGCGGCCGCCCGGATGAGCAGGGCCGTGGCCGGCGCGTCGGGCAGGGAACGGGTGCGGGGGATCTTCCAGCCACTGCCGGCCGTCCACAGGCCGACTTCGGCGGAGGATCCGGGCAGTCGGAAGCCATACCCCGTCTCGTAGTAGGCGGGAATCAGCAGTTCGGCCCGGGCCTGCCAATGCACCGGCGCTCCCAGGGCAAGGGTGAGCGTCCACCGCCCCGTGTGTCCAACCTCGTAGGGGCAGGACAGGACCGTTTCCCCGGCGCCGAGGACCACTGGGTCGCCCTCGAAGCGCAGGGCCTCCCCCCGTTCCTGCTGCAAGGTCACGGCGAGGCGATGGGTCCCCGCCGTCGCGGCGGCGCCCCGCAGGGCCACTTCCACCGTGTTCCGACCCCCCGGAAGACCCTCGCCGAGCCCCAGGACACGGGCTTCGAACCCCTGACCCGGCCCGGCTACCTCCACGTACCGGGTTGTCCCCAACCCCGTAACCGCGGGACCGCTCAGGTTCGCCTGGTAGCGATAGCCGTGCACCTGGAACGACCCCGGGTCCGAGTCCGCGGCGCCGACCTTGGCCTTGGCCGTGGCCCGCAGCCGGATCGAGACTTCCCGGCAGGGGAAAAGCACCTTGGGGAGGTCGACTGCCACCGTTCCCACCCCGTCCAGCGTGCCCACGGGAAGCCAGGCGCCGTCCGCGCCGCACGCCTCCACGCTCAGCAACCCCCCGGAGTACCAACCCACGGTGACTTCGACTCGCCCCCGAGTCTGCTCCCTGGCGCCGACGCGGTGGCGATGGACGACCTCACTGTCGGCACCGAAGACCCAACGGTTCGAGTTGAAGCCGCAGGCGTTGCGCCACAGGGGCCGGCTGTGGTTGCGGCCAACCCCTCCCAGTCCGGCCTCGAAGGAATACGCCGAACCCTCGACCGCTTCGCCCTCACCCAGCTCCAGGTCACCCACCCGCCCATACACCGGCTGCACCTCCGCCAGCGCGATGTCGTCAAAGGCCACGCGACCATCGACATGCCACTGGCCGAAACGCAGCCAGGACTCCCCGGCAGTCAGCGTGTCCGGGACCGAAAAAACAGTCGCGTACCGCTCCCAGGAATCGCCGGGACAACCGATGTCCCAGTTGCAGAATACCGGACCCGTCACGGCCGTCCCGCCCGAGGTTCCCATGCCCCGCGCCTGGAATACCAACCGGTAGAGCCCCCCCGGGGTGAGGTCCAGGGCCGCGGAACGCCAGTAGGTGTTGTCGCTGCCGTTGCCCAGAACCGACACAAAGCGGTCGCCCTCTGCCGCCGCTCCCCGCTCCCAGGCCGAGGAGGCCGCTGCGGCAGTCCAGAACTCCGGTCCTCCATTGCCGTTCTCGAAGGAAGGATTCGGGACCCGTAGCGGGGCACCCCGCAGGAATCCCGTGAGCGCCGTCGTCAGTGTCAGAATCGCCAGAATGCGTACCATGCGGGCGCCTCCCATGCCTGGCGTACGTGCCGCCGAAGGTTGGACCGTGCCGTGGGACCCGAAAGACTATCCCCGTCGGAGACCGTCCTGTCAAACCCGCCCCGGCAGTCGCGGGACGGATTCGAGGTCCGCCCCCCGCTCCGAAACATGCCCCGATAGAGCGCTATATGGATGAACCTGGACTATGCACGCGACAACCACGAATGGACACGAATTCACACGAATGAGAAGCAGTCGTAGGGCTTTGGGCCGGGACGCAACGG
>JAFGRS010000590.1 GCA_016935045.1 Lentisphaeria bacterium
ATCACACCCGGGGCGTTGCGACATTCCTCGGAAAGCGTGTATGGTAGCCGTCGCGCCGCGACAGCCGTCACGATCTTCGGACGAGGGTAGAGTTCCGCCGATGACGATACCAGCTCATTCCCCGTTGCCCGGTCCCACCGACAACTCACGGCGGGATGTTCTCCCCGGGGCCGGCGCTCCCGGTTCCGGGGTCGCGGAGTCCGAGGGGCAGTGGGTTCCCTGGAGTCGTTCCGCGGACGACGTCCTGGGGACGCTGACCGTGCGTCCGGATCGGGGTCTGACGGACGCCGAGGTCGCCCAACGCCGCGAACGCTACGGTGCGAACCAATTGCAGGAGATCCAGCCCCGGAGCCCCTGGCTGATCCTGCTGGCCCAGTTCCGCAGCCTGATCGTGCTGCTGCTTGCCGCCGCGGCCCTGGTCTCCCTCTGCTTCCACGAGTGGCTGGATGCCCTGGCCGTCTTCGTTGTCATCCTCATCAATGCTCTCATCGGCTTTTTCATGGAACTGCGTGCCGAGAAGTCGGTACAGGCACTGCGCCGACTCGGCACCACCAACGCCACCGTCCGCCGCAACGGCCGGCCGGCGCGCATTCCGGCCGCGGAGATGGTGCCCGGGGACATCGCGCTGTTCGAGGGCGGGGACGTGGTCAGCGCGGACATTCGTCTGGTCCGGGCCTCGCGCCTGCAGGTTACCGAGGCGGCCCTGACGGGCGAGTCTGTACCGGTGGACAAGGAGACCGGCCCCCTCGACGCGGAGTGCCCGCTGGCCGAACGGCTGAACATGCTGTACAAGGGCACGGCGGTCACGCGGGGGTCGGCCGAGGGCGTCGTGGTGGCCACGGGAATGGCCACCGAGCTGGGGCGGATCTCGTCCCTGGTGGAACAGGCCAAGGCGGAGGCGACTCCCCTCGAAAAACGCCTCGACGCCCTGGGCCGGCGGCTGATCTGGGTGACGCTCCTGATTGCCGGCATCACGGCGCTGCTGGGCATCCGCAGCGGCAAGGGGCTGCTGATCATGATCGAGACCGCCATTGCCCTGGCGGTGGCCGCCATCCCGGAGGGGTTGCCCATCGTGGCCACCATCGCCCTGGCCAAGGGCATGCACCGGATGGCCCGGCGCAACGCCCTCGTGAACCGGCTCTCGTCCGTCGAAACCCTTGGCGCCACAGGGGTCATCTGCACCGACAAAACCGGCACCCTCACCGAGAACCGCATGGCCGTCGGGTGCTACGCCCTCGATGAGGCAACCGTGACCCTCGATGCGGCCGCGGCGGCCACCGACACCCCGTTCCGCGACGGCCAGGGCAAGGCATGGACCGTCGACCACCCCCTCCTCGCTGCCGCACTCCGCGCCGGCGTGCTCTGCAACAACGCTTCCCTGCGCGACGAGGATGGGCCCCGGGCAGAGGCTGTCGGGGACCCCCTCGAAGTGGCCCTGCTCGAAGCGGCGGCCCGGGCTGGACTGGACGTCGCGGCGCTGCGCGGCGAATACCCCAAGGCAGGAGAGGAAGCCTTCGACGCGGACCTGCGCATGATGGCGACGGCACACCGTCAGGGGGAGGGCTTCCTGGTGGTGGTCAAGGGTGCCGCCGAGACCGTGCTTGACGCCTGTTCGCTGCGTCACGGGGCGGGTTCGCCGGCCCTCCTCGACGAAGCGGAACGCGCGGCCTGGCTGGCCCGGAACCAGGCTCTGGCCGAAGGCGGGTTCCGGGTCCTGGCCCTGGCCGAGAAGCGGGTTGCCGACCCGGCGACGCCGCCCTACGAGGGTTTGACTCTCATCGGCCTGGTGGGCCTCCTCGACCCGCCCCGCGCGGACGTCCCCGAGGCCTTGGCTCGTTGCCGCCGGGCGGGGATCCGCGTCATCATGGTCACGGGGGACCAGCCCGCCACGGCCCGCCAAGTGGCCGAGACCATCGGCCTCGTCGAACCGGGAACGGGAGTCGAGGTCCTCCAGGGCAGGGACATGCCCGAAGACGAACCCATGAGCGCAGAGGCCGTTGCGCGTCTCTGCGCCGGCCGGCTGTTCGCCCGCGTCAGCCCGAAACAGAAACTCCTGCTGATCGCGGCGCACCAGAGCCGGGGCACCGTTGTGGCCATGACGGGAGACGGCGTCAACGATGCTCCGGCCCTCAAGAAGGCGGACATCGGCGTGGCGATGGGACTGCGCGGCACGGACGTGGCGCGCGAAGCGGCGGACATGGTGCTGACCGACGATGCGTTCCCCACCATCGTGGCGGCCGTGGAGCAGGGCCGCGTCATCTTCACCAACATCCGCAAGTTCGTGCTCTTCCTCATGTCCTGCAACCTCAGTGAGATCCTGGTGGTGGGCCTGGCGGCGGCGGTCAACGCTCCCCTGCCCATTCTGCCGCTGCAGATCCTCTTTCTTAATATTGTCACGGATGTGTTTCCCGCCCTGGCCCTGGGCATCGGGGAGGGGGACCCCGACGTCATGCGGTATCCGCCGCGGGATCCCTCCGAGCCCGTTCTGCGGCGCCAGGAGTGGGGTGCGGTGGTGGGCTACGGCCTGACCATGGCGGTCTCGGTACTGGCGGGCTTTGCCGTGGCCCTGAGGGTTCTCGACCTGGAGGTCCACCAGGCCACCACCGTGTCGTTCCTGATTCTGGCCATGGCGCAGCTCTGGCATGTCTTCAACATGCGCAGCAGGGGGTCCGGGATCCTGGACAACGCTCTGGTTCGGAACCGCTTCCTCTGGGGCGCCCTGGTGCTGTGCACGGGTCTGCTGTTGGCGGCGGTGTACCTGCCGGGGATTTCGACGGCTCTCAAGCTGGCCAGGCCCGGGCTTTCGGGGTGGAGTCTGGCCGTGGGTCTGAGCCTCGTACCCCTCGTCGTGGGGCAGACGGTCAAGGTCCTCCGCAGAACACGCCCGTGAGGATTCTCCGGCACGGGCAAGCCGCGCCGGCGCCGCTGGACCTCGCCCGGATCCTGGAACCACCATCCTCAACACGGGAGCCGAAGCCATGGACGGAGGCAACCCGGGGGTCGCTCTGACGCGGATCGAGCCTCTCCTCCAGCGCTATCTTGCCATTCAGGTCGAGCAGGACCGACTGCAGCAGGAGAAGGCCCAACTGCGGGACCAGCTCAAGGCGTGTCTCGCGGGCGAGGAACACAGGGCCTTCGCCGCCACCATCGGGGGTGTCCCCATCCGGGTCAGCTATTCCCGCAGGGAAGAGGTCCGCTACGACGACGACCTCCTGCGGGAACGCCTGGGGCCGCGCTACGCGGACGTTGCGCGCCCGGACCTCCGCCGCCTGCGCCATCACCTCGAGGAGATCGAACCGCTTCTGACCCCGGCGCTGGCCGTCATCGGAGCTGTCGACCGCGACAGGGTTCGGGAGGCCATTGCGCGGGGCGTGGTTCGGGCGGAGGAGTTCCGGGGTGCCTTTCGTCGTCAGATGGTGGAACGCCTGGCCGTGAGCAGAAAGCGCGTCGAGGACGGTACGGGCGGCGTCCCCGGGGCCGGGACCCAAGGCAGTCCCGGGCAGGAAGACAGGGGCGCCGGTCCCGGCGAGCGCTGACCTTCGGCGCGAGGATGGCGGTGTGGGCGACCAGCGTTCCCGCGGGGGTCCTGGACCGGTTCTGCATGGGAGTGCGATCGATGCTGCCATTGCGCTGCATGGTGGGGTTTCTGGCTGTTGCGGGGGCGGTCGAGGCCCAGGCGGTCCGCCTCTGGCTGGAGGCCGAGGATATGGCCGGTCCCTGGCGCCGGCAGACCAACATCTCCGGCTACCGTGGGGCGGGGTTCCGCACCTCGAACGCCAATCCCCGGGCGGCGGACGAGCCGCTGGAGGGTACCGTGGCGGTGCCGGAGGCCGGCACCTATGTTGCCTGGAGTCGCGGCTACACCTCCCCGGGGGGCCGGCGGGCGTTTGCGGTGGAGGTCGCCGGACACCGTTTCAAGCCGCAGCACGGCGAGGGCCCGAGGGGCTGGTGGTGGCGTCGCTGCGGCGAGGTGATCCTGCCCGCGGGCCCCTGCTCGGTGCGGCTGCTGGATGCGGGGACCGGGTTCGAGTCCGCGGACGTGATCCTGTTGACCAACGCGAAGGATGACGACCCCATGGCGGAAGACAGGCAGTGGCTGAGCTTCGCGGGCGAACTCCCGGGCCGGGCAAATGCCCTCGCCTACACCATCGAGGCCTGTTGCGCACTGGCCGCGAAGCGGGTCCCTCCCGCCGACGCGGAGACCTGGGAGAACGCGAGCGACACAGCCCGACGGCGCCTGGCCGCCGCCCTCGGCCTGGACCCCATGCCCCCCCGGACAGCGCTCCAAGCGAGAATCAGCGGACAGACCGCCACTCCCTACGGGCGCGTCGAGAACATCGTCTTCGAGAGCAGACCGGGCTTCCTGGTAACCGCCAACCTCATCGTCCCCAACGACCTTCGGGCTCCGGCGCCGGCCGTGGTTGTGGTTCCCGGTCACGCCATGGCGGAAGGCAAGAACTACCCGCCCTACCGCCGGGCCCAGATGGGCCTCGCCAGGCTGGGTTTCGTGGTCCTGGCGTACGACCCCATCGGGCAGGGCGAGCGCCGCCGGCCCGGTTTCGACCATATCCTCGGCTACGGCTCCCTGATGGTCGGGCAGTGCAACGAGGGGATGATCGTCTGGGACACGATCCGGGCCGTCGACTACCTCTGCAGCCGCCCCGAAGTGGACGCTTCCCGGATCGGGCTGACCGGGAACTCCGGCGGCGGCGAAAACACGTTCTATGCCATGCCTCTGGAACCGCGCCTCGCGGCGGGGGCCTCGTTCTGCTTCGTTTGCTCCTACGAGCAGTGGATTCGCCACGGGGGCAATCACTGCATCTGCAACCATATGCCGGGGATCCTGCACCACCTCGAGCAGTACGAGATCCTCGCCCTCAACGCCCCGCGTCCCTTCCTTGTGGGCAATGCCGCCGAAGACCGCATCTTCCCCATCGCCGGGACGCGGCAGACGCTCGAACGTGCCCGGGAACGCTACGCCCAGGTCGGCGCCGAGGGCGCTCTGCGGTGGATCGAGACGCCCGGGGGCCATGGCTGGAGCCAGCCCCTGCGCGAAGCGGCATACGGCTGGTTCGCGCACTGGCTGCTGGGCTCCGGGGATGGCGCCCCCATCCCCGAACCAGCCCTCGACGACGAACCGGCCGATGCCCCCCACCTGCTCTGCCTGAAGACCCCGGATGTATGGCCCGAGGATGCCGAGACGGTGGTGACGCTGAACCGGAAGCGTGCCGCCGAATTGGCGGCTTCGCGGTCCCCCGCCACCCGGGAGGGACTCTGGCGCCTCTTCGGCGACGAGCCCGTTGCCTTCACCCCGGTCTCCCGGACCCTGCATGCCTTTCCCTGGCAGGGAGCGACGGTCCGGACCCTGGCGCTGGATACGGAGGCGGGGATGTGCGTGGGAGTCACCGTGCTCCGACCCGCCGTGGCGGACGTCGGCGCCGGAGTCCTGTTCGTCACGGACGGCGAGCGCAGGAACCTGGTCGAATCCGCTCTCGTGGCTGCCTTGCTGGCGGCGGGCCGGACCGTTGCCGTCGTCAACCCGCGCGGCACGGGCGAAGCCGAGGTCCATGCCAACCATGTGACCAGCGACACGGTATGCCTGGGGCGCCCCCTCCTGGCGCAACAGGTCTGGGATGCGCTGCAGGCGGCGGACTGGCTGGCCGCGGACCTCGGCATCGCGCCGGCGAAGATCACTCTGGTCGGTTCCGATGCCTGCAGCTTCCATGTTCTGTACGCGGCGGCGCTCCGGAAGGCCGGACGTGCGGCCATGGTGCGCCTGCCCGCCAGCTATGTCGACCTCCTGGAAAACTCCCTCCGCTATCCCCTCTGGGCCTATGTCCCCGGCGTGCTCGGGGTGGCCGACGTTCCCGAGGTCCTGGCGCTGACCCCGGACTCCGGGATCCTCGTGCTGAACCCCGTCGGACCCGGGGGCCGCGCCCTGGACGAAGGGGCCGCCCGGGAATGCCTGGGCCTGCCGCCGGCGGCCGCCGCCGGTGCGGCCGCCGGCGGCAGGATTGCCGCGGTGACGGACGGCGAGACCGATGCCCTGGCGCGGTGGTTGTGCGAGTGACCCGCGCCGCCCCCCGTGCGAATCGTCCCATCTCTGCCTGCACCCCCCGCAACCGGCCGCTGCGGATGGCTGCCTCAGAACACCTGACCCGGCGGCAGACGAGGTGAGCCCAGAGGGCGACGCGAAGTAGGTCCCGCGAGCCGAGCGGGACTCTCTTGGAGTAGGTCCCGCGAGCCGAGCGGGACTCTCTTGGAGTAGGTCCCGCGAGCCGA
>JAFGRS010000591.1 GCA_016935045.1 Lentisphaeria bacterium
CCCGTGAAGGCTGCCAGCGGCGCATCCCCCGAACCGGCCGCCACCGGGATCCCCGGGCGGAGTCCACACTCGCCGGCCGCCCGGCCGCCCGTCAGACCGGCGGCCGTGTCGGCTGCCTGCAGGACGGGCAGACGCTCGGGACCGATGCCGGCGATGTCGAGGAGAGGACCGTACCAGGCGGTCTCGAGACCGCTGCGACAGAGACCGGAGAGGGAGCCGTGCGTGCTGTCCAGCACCCATTCCCCCGTGAGGCGGTGCACCAGGTAGGTGCTGAGCTGTCCGAAGCAGGCCGCCCTCTCGAACACCTCCGCTTCGTGCTCGCGGAGCCATAACAGCACGGGGAGCGTGGTCGTGCCCGGCGTGAGCCGGTTGCCGGTAAGGGCCTCCACTTCCTCTGCCCTGGCCTCGTGTTGCAGCCGTACCACCTGCGGCAGACTGCGGCGGTCGCAGTAGAGGATCGCCCCGCGGAGGGGATTCCCCGCCGCGTCCATCGGCACCAGAGCCGGGAAGATCACGCTCAGACCGACCCCGCGAAGCCCATCCCACGCACGCCTGTGACCGCTCCGCAGGCGGCCCAGCACCGTGCACAGCACTTCCCAGAGATGGCCCGGGTCCAGTTCCGCCTGCCGTTCGTCGGGCGCCGCGAGGCGCAGGGGTTCGCGCGCCAGGCCGACGCTGGTCCCCCGGCCAGGGTCGAAGAGCATCGCCTTGACCGGGGATGTGCCGACATCGATCCCCAGAAGCATGGTCGCGACCTCCGGCGGCGCCCGTCACCCGCGGTGGATGAGATCGCCGCCATACGCTCACGGACAGTCCCGGGCGCCGACCGGAAACGGCACCCGACCACGGCACGCCTGCCGCGCCGCCGCCTCACGGAGCCCAACCTATCGGCAGGCAACACGGCCTGCAACCGCCGGCGCCGGCGCATCCCCGCCGCCACTGTCCCCGGGGAGGTGAACCGACGATTCCAGGCAAGGGTGGGAAGATCGGCGCTGCGTCCGGTCCGCTTCCCCGCCGCGGCCCGGCCCGGCCCGGCGGCAGCCCCCTTCCCTGCCTGACAGAAGGGGCGACAGGGCGAGCCCGGCGCTATGGTTCCGTTGGTACGGGAACGCCCAACCCGCAACGCCTGCCGGCGCCATGGCGGCCGCGCAACCTGCCGTGACCCGCGGCAGTGCCCGCAACGCCGCCTGCACGAGGGGAAACGGCGGGGCAGGGCTGGACGCGTCCCCGGGACGCCCGAACCGAGACCGGAGCCGGCGCCCGGCGCCACGCAGCGGGCGAAAAGAGAGCCAGATCATGGCGGATATGGGACGTCTGTTCGTTGCCGTGGACATCGGCCCCGAGGCCCGGGCCTCGCTCGCGGCCTGCGGCCGGTCTGTCGCCAAGGCCTTTCCCGGGGCCCGTTGGGTGCGCCCGGAGACGATGCACCTGACCGTACGCTTCCTGGGCGACACCCCCCTCGACCGCGCCGAGGACCTGGGACGCATCCTGGGCGATGCGGTTCGGGGTTGGAGGCCATTCTCCTGCCGGCTGCGGGGGGTGGGGGTTTTCCCCGATGTTCGCCGTCCCGTGGTGGTCTGGGCCGGTGTCGGCGAGGGCCGCGAAGCGCTGACCGAGTTGGCGCAGAACATCCGGGACGCACTGCAGCGGGGCGGTTTCGGCCGGGATCCCAGGCCCTTCGCCGCCCATGTGACGCTGGCGCGCATCCCTCGAGGCACGCGCGTGGACCCGCGGGCGGTCGAGGCGGCCCTCGATGCAGCGGCGCCGCGCAACCTGGCGGACGTGCCGGTGCGCCACGTCGCCCTCTATCGCAGCGTACTCACCCCCGCCGGAGCACGCTACCAATCGCTCTGGATCGGCGCGCTCGGGCATCCCGATCCGGCGGCGGGCGGATGACACCACTTCCGAGACGGCACACCGCCGGCGCCAGGTACGGGGGAGACCGCCGGCGCCAGGCCAACCGGCGTCATCCCATGGTCCGCCAGGTGCGGTTGCCGGGGCGGGTGGAGCCCGTCAGGGCACCAGGGCGGCTCGGAGACTGTGCGGCAGGCGCGTCCGGCTCAGATGAGCGGCATCCATGCCGCCCACCCAGGCGGCGGTGCGCAGGTAGAACTGAACCGGCGCCTGGCGCATCACGCGCACAGAGCGTCCGAGCACTCCTTCCGCCGGGAGCACGTGTTCGGCCTGCAGCGGCAGCATGGCGACGGTCATCACCACCAGGCACGGCAGCAGCAGGGCGACCGCGACGGTCAGCACGATGCCCGTCGCCCGCTCGAGGAACAGGGGCAGATCCACCGGGCTGTCCCGCAGCCCCCAGCGCGTGAACGCCCAGCCCGGCAGACAGGCCAGGGCAAAGGCCGCCCAGAATGCAATCGCATCGAGGGGAAGTCCCTCGCCGACAACGAAACCCGCCAGACGCACCTGAAACGCCGGCCAGTAGTGAAAGGCCACCAATACCCCCCACAGAATGTTCACGCCCAGCACCAGCCGCTGAAACGCGTATCGGTCCCACAGCAGCTTCACCGGCAGCGCGCAGGACAGCAACAGAATCCCGGCCAGAATCAGTTCAAACCGCATGACGGTGCCCGAGTTCCTTCCCGAAGTCAAACATGTCCAATGTCTTGCGGAGTTCGTCCGGGGAGGTGACCCCGGTCCACAGAAGGGCCGCCGCGTAGTCCGCCAGCGTCCCCAGGGCCGCCTCCTCGACCACCCCCTGCAGCTCGCCCGTGGCCATCTCGTCCGTCACCGCGTTCCGGACGTTGTTGTTCATCAGCAGCATCCGGTACACGCCCCGCCGGCCCCGATAGCCGCTCTGGTCGCAGAACCGGCACCCCGCCGGACGGTAGAACACGTTCCGCGTCTGCTCCTCGAAGGGCTCGATTCCCCACCAGCGCACCTCCTCCGCCGTGGGCACGTAGGCCTCCCGGCACTCGGAGCACAACTGCCGTACGAGCCTCTGGCAGACGATTGCCCTCAGTCCCGTGTTGATCATGTAGGCGCTCAGGCCCAGTTCCTTGAGGCGCCCAAAGGCGGCCAATACCGAGGTGGCATGGATCGTGGTGAAGACGAGATGACCGGTCAGGGCCGCCTGGAAGGCCACGTCCATCGCCTCCTTGTCCCGGATCTCCCCCACCAGGATCACGTCCGGATCGTGGCGCATGGACGCCTTCAGGGCACTGGCAAAGGTGGCTCCGAGGCGGGGGTTGAGGCTGATCTGGGTGGCGTGTTCCAGGCGGTACTCCACCGGGTCCTCGATGGTGAGGGTGTTCCGGCCCGTGCCCTGGATCCGGCGCAGAAGAGCGTAGATGGTCGTGGTCTTGCCGGAGCCCGTCGGGCCGCACATGATGATGATGCCGGCGTTCTCCGTGGTCAGCTGCTTGGCCGCCGTTACCATGGGCGGGAGCATGCCCATCTCGGCCAGGTCCCCCCCGATGCCCCCGGCCCGCAACAGCCGCACCACCAGGGTCTCCCCGTTCACGGCCCAGGCCCGCGCCACGCGCAGGTCGAACCAGTCCTCCCCCGCCCGCAGGTGGCAGCCGCCGTCCTGCGCCTCCTGCAGCTTCGCCAGGTCCATGCCGGCCGCCATCTTGATGGCCGTCATGGCGCGACGCCCCAGGTCCAGCTCGAGGACTTCTGGGTCCCGCAGCACCCCGTCCACCCGCATGCTCAACTTGATCCCTTCCCCCGACGTGTCCAGATGCACGTCACTGGCGCCGGCCTTCACGGCCCGTGCCATCACCACCTCCGCCAAGGCCAGTCCCGAGGAAAAGCGCCGCGACGACTTGGGCTTCAGTTCCTGGTTGTCCCAGGTGAAGAAACGGCACGGGGGAGCGTCCTTCTCGGTCGGGGGAAGACCCCGGCGGGAAGAGGCCAGGAGTCCCCCCAGTCCCCGGTGCTTCAGCATCAGGGGCACGGCCACGAAGGGACCTCCGGCAAGCGCCGCCAAGTCCACCCAGCGCTGCCTCTCCCCGTGGTAAATGCCGCAGGCGCTCAGACGCCAGACGCTGAGAACGCACAGCCACCACCAGGCAATCCCCACAAACAGGATGCGGCCAAACGGGTCCGCGGATCGGCGCACACGTACGCTCACCCCCCCCACCCCGCCGGCACCTTCCTCCTCCCCGCCCCCATGGCCCTCGTAACTGTACCGCTTCCCGTGCATCGGATGCCCCGGAAACGACCGGTCGATCTGATCCCAACGCAAACGACGGATGACCCCGCCCCCCGTGCGAATGTCCAAACCCCGCTCGCTCCGCGCCACAATCTCCACGCTGAGAACCTGACCGTTGTACAGCGGCACTTCCTCAGCCCGCAGGCGCCCGGCACAGACAAAGCAGACCACAACCCATACCACCGCCGGCGGACAACGCCCAACCCGGGCCCAGCCAAAAAAACCGAAGCGAAACGGTTGACAGTGACAAAGGATCACGTATTGTCCCCAACTAACGTAGTCTTTGCGTTGTTGTCGCTAGTTGTCACTTTCAGTTCCGAAGCCGCCGCGCCGGCGCCATGCGGCGCAGCCCGTGAGGTGTGGCGATGATTCTGACACTCCGCGAACTTGCCCAGCTTCTGCGTGTGAACGAGCGGACCATTCTGCGCATGCTGAAGAGCGGCCAGCTCAAGGGCACCAAGATCGGCGGGCAATGGCGTTTCAACAGCAGCCAGGTGGACGGTTTGTTTTTCCCCGTCGAGCCGATCGAGTCCGGCGAGGAGCCCGTCCCGTTGTCCGATCTGACGCGTTCGCGCATCGGCATTCCGGTCAGCCGCATCATGAGTGAGGAGCGCATGGTGATGGACCTGGCAGCCGGGGACGCGGGCGGGGTCATCACCGAACTCACCGATCACCGTCGGCTGAACGCCCTCCTGCTGGACGTGCGCGAACTGCGCACGAAGTGCCTGGCCCGCGAAGAGCTTCTGAGCACGGGTGTGGGTCACGGGGTGGCCATTCCGCATCCTCGCGATCCACTCCCGACGCTGCGGGCGCCGGCCGTCATTGTCTTCGGGCGCTCCCTCAAGGGCGTTCCCTTCGGTTCAGCCGACAACATGCCCGTCCACCTGTTCTTCCTCACCTGTGCGCAGACAATCGACGTCCACCTCCACGTGATGGGACGCCTGGCGCGGCTCCTGCGACGCAACGGGTTCGTGGAGAAGTGCCTCGCCTGCGACACCCCGCACGACCTGCTACGGGTTGTCCTGTCCACGGAGCGGGACGAGTTCTTCGCCACCCTCTGAGCCCGTATCCGGGTGCGGGAGGCCCCCTGCGGCCGCTTCCTCCTCCGGTAACGGCGCCGCCTCCTCCAGGGGGGCCGCTTCGGAGGCCTCCCGGGAGCGCGCATGGCCCAGGGCCCGGTCCGCCTTGCGCGCGATGCGACGCTCGCTGGCCGAATAGCGCAGGACGTCGACGTGGACGTCTCCCAGGAGTTCATCGAGCCCCATCTTGTCGGACGTCTCGGTGCGGACACGTTCCTTGAGGGCGTCCTTGACCACGCGGATGCTGGCTTCCGGGGTGACGTTCACCCGGACATGGATGTCGGTCTGCCGTTTGCACTGGTACAGGGCCACCCCGAGAAGCTCCAGCTCCCGGAACTCGGCCACGATCCGCTGCAGGAACTCCCGCATGGCCACGGCCGAAAGCGTCAGGTTCCCACCCTCGGAGGGAACACAGATGAAGCGGCAGCGTTTGCGACGTTTCAGCAGCAGCCAGACGACCAGGAACGCGCCGATCGGCAGGATCAGGCCCACCGCCAGCCCGCACAGAAACCCCTCCCCCACGGCCTGCACCGCGAAGATCTCCCGCAGAGACTGGAACCACTCGCCCAACCGAGACACAACCGGCATCACCATGCCCTCCTGTGCTGTGGCTGCCTGACCGACTGCCTACTCCGCCTCGCCACCCGCAATGGGCAGCGCCGGTTCGGGCGCCGGCGCCTGAGCCTCTTCCAGGTCCTGGACCTGGATGTTCACCCGGGTGACGTGTTTGCCGGTCAATTCCTCCACCTTGGCCCGGATGATCTCCTGGACAGCCTGCGCGACCTCGGGGATCCGGACCCCAAACCGCATCACCAGGGTCACGGAGATGTTGACCGCGTCCTCATCGAGGTCAATGATCATGCTGCTCTCGTAGTTGCGCTTGGCGATCATGCCGGCGATGCCGCCCACGATGCCGCCCGGCGCGAAACGGACCACGCCGTCCACTTCCAGGGTGAACTTCCGCACCACGGCCGCGATGACGTTCTCGCTGATCTGGATCGCGCCGCCGTCGGCCTCCCCGTGCTGCCCAGGGTCCTCCGCCGCCTGCTGTGCCTCGGTCACGGGGGGGATGCCCGGGTCCTCTTGGGTCTGGGGGGTGTTCTTCAGGTTGGGACTCATCGCATCGTCTCCTTGCTTGCGTCTCCTGGCCGGGTTCCGCCCCCGAAAGGTTCGGCCTCCAGCAACTTCTCGATGTACCCGGTGTGGTAGTCGCCCTGCCGCACACCCTCGTGGTGCAGCAGGTGTATGGCGAAGTCCACGGTGGTCGGCACACCCTCGATCACGAACTCCGAGAGAGCGCGGACACAGCGGGTGAGGGCTTCCTGCCGTGTCTCGTCGTGCGCAATCAGCTTGCCGATCATGCTGTCGTAGTTGGGGGGGATGACATAGCCGGCGTAGACATGGGAGTCGACCCGGATGCCGGGTCCTCCGGGGGCACTGTAGAAGGTGATCCGCCCCGGACACGGCGCGAAGTTGCGGCTCGCGTCCTCCGCGTTGATCCGTACCTCGATGGCATGGCCGTGGAAACGCACGTCCTTCTGCCGAAACCGCAGCGGCTGCCCCGCTGCACTGCGGATCTGCTCCCGCACAATGTCAATCCCCGTGACCATCTCGGTCACCGGATGCTCCACCTGGATGCGCGTGTTCATCTCCATGAAGTAGAACGTGCGGTCGCTCGAAAGCAGGAACTCCACCGTCCCGGCAGAGCTGTACCCCACCGCCCGGGCCGCGTGGACCGCGGCCTCCCCCATGTGCCGGCGCAGGCCGTCGTCCAGCGCCACGCAGGGGGCCTCCTCGATGAGCTTCTGGTGCCGCCGCTGCAGGCTGCAGTCACGTTCGCCCAGGTGAATGACCCGACCGTGGCGGTCCGCCAGGATCTGGAACTCCACGTGGCGCGGATTGACGACGAACTTCTCCATGTAGATGTCGCCGCATCCGAACGCCATCTCGGCTTCGTTCCGGGCGGCATGGAGATTGCGCAGCAGACTGCCGGCGTTGTGCACCACCCGCATCCCCTTGCCGCCACCCCCGGCCGCTGCCTTGAGAATGACGGGATATTCCATGGCGTGGGCCAGTTTCAGGGCCTCGTCCTCGGACTGGATGACTCCATCGCTGCCGGGAGTGACCGGGACCCCGGCACTCTTCATCGTCCGACGCGCCTCCGCCTTGTCGCCCATGCGCCGGATGGCCTCGGGCTCGGGGCCGATGAACGTGATGTTGCAGGCTTGGCAGATCTCGGCAAAGTGCGCGTTCTCGGCCAGGAACCCGTAGCCCGGATGGATCGCGTCCGCGTCGCAGATCTCGGCCGCGGCGATGATGCGGTCCACGAGGAGGTAACTCCGGCTGGCGGGAGGGGGCCCGATGCAGACCGCTTCGTCGGCCTCCTGGACGGCCAGCGTCTGCTCGTCAGCCTCGGAATACACCACTACGCTGCTGATGCCAAGCTCGCGGCACGCCCGCACCACCCGGAGAGCGATCTCGCCGCGGTTGGCAATGAGGATCTTGGAGAACATGCTCTAACCCTGGCTCACGGTTGCAGCGTTGGGACCGGGGCGCCGGCTCCCGGCCGGCCACCCCCGGCGACGGGAGGGGCGCGCCCCTAGGGCACTTCGACCTCGAACAGCGGCTGGCCGAATTCCACGGGGGTGGCGTTGTCCGCCAGGACACGCTTGATCACCCCCCGCATCTCGGCCTTGATCTCGTTCATCACCTTCATCGCCTCCACGATGCAGACCACCGTGTCGGGCTCCACCGCGTCCCCGGGCTTGACGAAGGGCGGAGCATCCGGCGCAGCAGCCACATAGAACGTGCCGACGATGGGCGAAGTGATGGCCGTCATGGGCGGGGCTGCCTCCACGGCCCCCCCGCCGGCCGTCGGCCCGGGAGCCGCCCCCACCCCCGGCGCCGAGGCAGGGACCATGGCAGCCGGAGCGGCCATCACCGCGAAGCCCCTGCGGATCCTGACCCGCATATCGGCATTGTGCAGCGAGATCTCGCTCAGATCGTGGGTGCTCATCAGTTCGGCCAGCCGGCTGATCTCGTCGATGTTCATCGTTTGTCCCGTCCTTCCGCACTCTCCACCGCGCCTGCCCGCAGGCGCTCCACCAGGGCACGCAGTGCCATCCCGTAACCGGCCACGCCGAAACCGGTGATCTGCCCCAGGCAGACGGCCGCGGTCAGCGACCGCTGCCTGAATTCCTCGCGCGCCGCCACATTGCTGATGTGGACCTCGACCGTGGGAACCCCGGCACCCGCAACCGCGTCCCGCAGGGCGATGCTGGTATGGGTGTAGGCGGCCGCATTCAGCACGATGCCGTCGAAACGGCCCGCCGCAGACCCAACCCAGTCCACCAGATCTCCCTCGTGGTTGCTCTGCCGGCACTCGACCTCGACACCCAGCTCCCGGGCCAGTCGCGCCAGGTTCTCCTCGACCTCCCCCAGCGTGGCATGGCCATAGATCTCCGGGGACCGCCTGCCCAGCAACTGCAGGTTCGGCCCGTTGAGCACCAGAAGCTTCAGCACCGCGGCCATCGCCCACCTTTTCACCTGCCGACCCGCCCTGCACGGGAACCGGCGCCGGAACCGTTACACTATAGCACCGCGTGACTCCATGCGGCAACCGGACCCGGCCGCGGCGGCGCAAGTCATCTCCGCAGGTACCGCGAACCCGCCCCGGGGCGGGCGGGCATCGCGGGCTCCCGTGTGGGAAGCGCTTTCTCGTAGAACCTGAGCCCTGCCGAAGGTCGAGCGGCGATTCCCCCGGTCGGGACGCAGCCCGGCCCTCCAGGCGCCCGGCCCGCCGGGCGGAAGGGGAATGCCCGATTCCGGCCGGGCCGGACAACGGCCCGTGCCGTCTGGAGGGCGGTCCTGTCGCAGACCCTGAGCCTGTCGCACGGGCGTGACCGCCG
>JAFGRS010000074.1 GCA_016935045.1 Lentisphaeria bacterium
CGAGCGCTGCGAGCCATCATCCGCGGCCCTATCTCTTCCCCGGCGCGGAGGCCGGACCTCTCCATGCCGATCGCGCGGCGCGCCGCCCCCCTGCCCATGGCGTATCGTGCCGCCCCGGCGCGGGGATTCCGGGCAGCGGCTGCAGGTTCGGGTTGGCGATCAGACATCGCCCTCGGCGGGGGGGTCTTCGTCCTCTTCGGCCGGAGCGCTGACGGGATTGAGGCGGACTTTGCCCTCGCTGAGTTTGGCGCGGACCTTTTCGAGGATGCGGTTTGCCAGGGCGGGGTCCTGGTCGAGGGCCTGTTTGGCCTGTTCTCTTCCCTGCCCGATCTGGGTGTTGTCGAAGCTGAACCACGACCCGCGCTTGTCGATGAGCTTCATTTCGAGGGCGACGTCGAGGATGGAGCCGGAGCGGGAGATGCCCTCGGAGTACATGATATCGAACTCGGCCACCTGGAAGGGGGGCGCCATCTTGTTCTTGACGACCTTGGCGCGGGTGCGGCTGCCGAGGGGTTGGCCGTCGGCGGCCTTGATGGTGGTGACGCGTCGGACTTCGAGTCGGATGGAGGCGTAGAACTTGAGGGCGCGTCCTCCGGTGGTGGTTTCGGGGTTTCCGAACATGACCCCGATCTTCTCGCGGATCTGGTTGGTGAAGATGACGCAGGTCCGGCTGCGGCTGATGACCGCGGTGAGTTTGCGCAGGGCCTGGGACATGAGCCGAGCCTGGAGGCCGACATGGCTGTCGCCCATCTGGCCCTCGATTTCGGCGCGTGGGACGAGGGCGGCGACGGAGTCGATGACGAGGACATCGACGGCGTTGCTGCGGACCAGGGCTTCGGCGATATTGAGGGCATCTTCGCCGCAATCCGGTTGGCTGACGAGGAGGTCATCGATGTTGACGCCGATGACGCCGGCGTAGAGGGGATCGAGGGCGTGTTCCGTGTCGATGAAGGCACAGATGCCGCCGGCCTTCTGGGCGTTGGCGATGACATGGAGGCAGACGGTGGTTTTCCCGGAGGATTCCGCGCCATAGACCTCGACGACGCGTCCACGGGGCATGCCGCCGATGCCGAGGGCGATGTCGAGGGAGAGGGCCCCGGTGCTGATCGTGGGGACATCGTCGTGGGTATTGTCTCCGAGTCGGCGGATGGTTCCCTTGCCGAACTCCTTTTCGATCTGGCCGAGGGCAAGGGAGAGGTTCCTGTCGCGTTGTTCCTTGGGGTTGGCGGCATCCTTGTTCATGGCGTCTCCTTCCGTAGGGGGTTGGGCTCCCGTGTATGGGGTGTGGGTATGGGGGCAGGGGCGGCGGACGCTTCGAGGAGGGCGCTCCGGAGCAGCGTCAGGGCAGTCCCGACGGCCCTGACCCGGACGGAATCCCGGTCGCCCGGGAAGAGGAAACGGCGGACGTCGTTTCCAGCGCCGAGAGAGATGCCGATGAAGACCGTGCCGACCGGCTTGCCGGGGACTTCACCGGCGGGGCCCGCGATGCCGCTGACGGCGACGGCGGCCTGGACTGCCCCACGGGAGAGGAGCCCTTCGAGCATGCTCTCCACAACCGGGGCGCTGACGGCGCCATGGCTGCGCAGGATGTCGTCCGGGACGCCGAGGAAGGCCACCTTCCAGTCGTTGGCATAGGTGACGGCGCTGCCGGCAAACCAGGCCGAGCAGCCCGGACAGGCCGTGATGGCGGCGCCGAGGAGCCCTCCGGTGCAGGATTCGGCGGCGGCCAGCCGCCACTCCTTCCGCCGCAGGAGGTCCCCGATGTGGTGCACCAGGCCGGGGCATCCCGGCGGCAAGGCGCAGTCGCCGAGTTCACCGCGGATGCGTTGTTCGGCCCGGGTGAGGGCAGCCGCGTCTCCCGCGGGGCTCCCGATGCGGACTCGGACGCCCGTGGGTTCGGCGCAGTAGGCCTTGGTCAGGCCGGGGAGTTCGCGCAGGGCCGTTTCGACCCTCTGTTCCACGACGGATTCCGGCAGGCCGCAGGACCGGATCGTGACGGGGAGGGGGATGCCGGGGGGCACCCGTGTGCGCAGGCGCGGAAGGAGATGGTTGTCCACCATGGGGCAGCATTCGCGGGGGGGGCCCGGGAGGAGGACAATGATGCGTCCCCGGGCGGTCTCGCACCAGATGCCCGGGGCGGTGCCGTTTTCGTTGGGGAGGATGTCGGCGCCGACGGGCAGGCAGGCCTGGTTGCGCACCGCTTCCTCGGGCACCGTTACGCCACGCCGGCGCAGAAAGGCGACGATCCCGGCCGCGATCTCGGGGTCCGAGCGCAGCGGCACGCCGAGGAGGTCGGCGACGGCCGGCCGGGTGACATCGTCCACGGTGGGTCCGAGACCGCCGATGGTCAGAACCACCTCGGCGCGTTCGAGGGCCTCGGCCGCGGCCCGGCGGATCGCCCCGCGGTCGTCCGGGACACACGTCTCCCGCGCCGGCGGCACGCCGATCCCCGCCAGCGCGGCGGCCAGGTGGGCCAGGTTCGTGTTGACGATCTCACCGCGCAGGAGTTCGTCTCCCACGCAGAGCACTTCCACGGTCACGGCTGCCAACTCCTCCCGGAATCGCGTCTCCGACGCGCGTCGTCCGGCGCCGCCGCGGGGCGGTATTCGGCGCCCGTTGTGTCTCTTCGGCGGTTCTGGGCCATGGTTGCCGTCGGGGCCGGCATTCCTTCAATATAGCGGCACATAGACCAATTCAAGTCTTTATTAGCACTTTCTTTCTTCCGCGGCATGCGGGGGGGAGGTTTCGGCGACGGCGGTTGCCGCGGCGAGGTTGCGTTCGTGGGAGAGGCTGACGTGGATGCGTTGGATTCTGCGGCGCCGGGCGGTTTCGGCGGCGGCGCCCTGGAGTTGGACGAGGGGTTCGCCGGCATTGCCGCGGGTGACGTCGATATCGGTCCAGGCGCATTCGGCGCCGATGCCGGTCCCGAGGGCCTTGGCGACGGCTTCCTTGACCGCCCAGCGTGCGGCGAAGTAGCTGTCTCGTGCGGGGGCGTCGGGTGCGCGTTCGATTTCCGCGGGGGTGAAGATGTAGTGGAGGAAGCGTTCGCCATGGCGTTGGATGGCGAGGCGCATGCGGTCGGTTTCGATGATGTCCGTGCCGATGCCGACGATCATGGTGCCGGTTCCGGGATGAGTTGGAGCGCTACGGTCCGGTTTCTGGGGCCGTCGAATTCGCAGAAGTAGATTCCCTGCCAGACGCCGAGTTGGAGGCGTCCATCGGCGACGGGGACGGTGACGGACGCGCCGGTCAGCATTGCCTTGACGTGGGCGGCGCTATTGCCTTCGCCGTGTCGGAAGTGGGGTTGGCGCCAGGGGACGAGGCGGTCCAGTTCGGCCAGCAGGTCGGTGACGACGTCGGGGTCGGCGTTTTCGTTGATGGTCAGGCCGGCCGTGGTGTGGAGGCAGAACAGGTGGCAGATGCCTTGGTAGGCGTCGGGGACCTTGGCGGCGACAGCGGCGGTGATGTTGATCATCTGGCTGTGTCGGGCGCTGCGGACCTCGATGGTGATCGGTCGACCGGAAATCGCTGCCATGGAGCGTCTGTCCTCCCTGGAGGCGTGGGGATCGGGGCTCGGTAGTGCACGTTGCGAGTACCATAGTCGCGGGGTTCCCCGGCGCCAAGCGGGGAAGACGCGGCGGGGTAATGCCTCAGTGAAAACAGGAAGGACTCGGGAATCGGCTCAGCAGGAGCTTCGCCCTCCAGGGAAATCGGCTCAGCAGGAGCTTCGCCCTCCAGTCCGAACCGAGTACGCGACGCCCC
>JAFGRS010000592.1 GCA_016935045.1 Lentisphaeria bacterium
GAGGGATACCCGCCTCGCAGTCCGACCGAACCCCAACGCCCCCGTCGTATCCTCCCGACACAGCCCCCTGCCTCGCCACGGCCGGCAGCGCACACGGCGCCCGCCGCATGCCCCGCCGAGCGCTCGAAACCACTCTACCACCCCGCCTCCCCCGCGGCAACCGCAGGACGGCCCTGGGCGCGGGACCGGGCGGGGAGCGCGGATGGGGATGGGCGAAATGGACGGGATGGACGAGATGGACGGGGATGACCAGTTTCAGGAGAACCGCATCCGCAGGGAGCATCTCACTCCCCCGGCCATGGTCTCCATGCCGTCCATGCGGTCCATACCGTCCATGCGGTCCCCACCGTGCATTGCCTGGCTTCCCCGGTGCGGCTTGCACCGTCCGTCCCCCAAAGGCTTGCCGGACCCGCCCCTGCTAGCGGAGATCACAGCGCCAGAGGTCGGCCCCCGAGCCGTAGTAGAGCATGCCGGCCGGGGTCACCAGGAAGCCGTGTGCCCTGGCCAGGGAGGGATGCCGGCCGACGATGCTGACGCTGTTCTCCGCGGGGCTGAAGGCAAAGAGGGCGTCGTCACCGATGCCGTGAATCAGCCCTTCCGGGCCGACCGGCGCATCATTCAGCATGGGGAAGGCGATGCGCTTCACGGGCATCTCGCCGCTGCTCAGGAGCTGCCGTTTCACCGGGTCAAGCAGGTAGTAGGACATGCCGGCCAGACCGAACACGCGGCCGTCACGGAGGCGCAGCGCCCGTCCATAGGTCTTGGTTCCCGGGACCGGCGTTCCCGACCAGGTCATTGCCGCCTTGGCGGGGTCCCAGAGGAAGACAGCCGCCTCATCGGCCAGCGGGATGGCGCTGCTCCCCCCGGAAACCGACGTGCAGACGAGGAGTTCGCCGGTTTCCGGGATCGCCGCAAGGTGCGTCAGGCTGAGGTCCGGCAGCGGCGAAGGCCAGTGCCGCCACTGGCGCGTCTGCGGGTCCACCTGGACCAGTGCGCCCCCGAGACGTCCTTTGGCGGGGGTGGTGCCGAAGTAGAGCCTGCCGTCTGTTCCGCGTTCCCATTGATTGGGGCGTTCCTGGCCGGGGACGGAGGCGGCGATGCGGAGCGGGTTCACCCGCGTGGCGCGGGGCTTCGTGGGGTCAAACAAGTCGATATGGCAGCCCATGTAGCTGGCCAGGTAGAGTCCTCCGGGACCGGCGATGATGTCGTAGATCTGGATGGCGCCGTGGGCGACCATGCCGTGGTTCGCCAGGTCCCCGGTCCGCGGGTCGAACGACCACAGCAGGCCGGGGAAGAGCCCGCCGCCCCACAGTCGTCCCTCGTGCTCGCAGCCAATGCTGTATAGGGTGACCGGGCGGCCGGCGTACGCGGTGGGGACGGCGCGTCGCCCGCCGGTCGCGTCAACGAGGGTGAGACACCCATCTTCCCCGACGCCGACAACCGTCTCGGTCCCAGCCTGGAGGCGGCTCGGATCCAGCCGGCGCGGTGCCGTCCTTCCCGCCTCGACGCGCTCCGGGCGACAGAGGAACTCCGTATCTCCCGCGCGGCCGTACACCTCACCGTCGGTACCCGTCCAGACGTCCGGGGCCCCCTGTGCCTTGCCGAGCGCCTCGGGCAGGATCTGGCGTTTCTCGCCGGAGGCCGGGTCCAGCGCCCAGAGTTCGCGGTGGTGGAGACCTACGGCGGCATAGAGGGTACCGGCGTCGCTCAGCGCGAGACGGGTGCAGTACTTCTGGCGTCTGTCTTCGGTGAGTGGGCCGAAGCTCTTCGTCTGGCCCGTGCGGGTGTCGCACCGGACCACATGCGGACCGGGGTAGGTACCGATGTACCAATGTCCCTCCCGGTCATGCCCCTGCCCCATCCAGTAGCTGGCGGGCTGCGCGGGGACCCCCAGATCATCGAGCCGGCCGGTCGACGGATCGTGGCGCAGGAAACGTCCCGGTGTTCCGGTGTAGAGATAGAGCCTTCCGTCCGCCCCGCGGGTCATGAAGACGTGTCCGCGTCCGTAGGCGGTGGTATCGAGCCAGACAACCGGGCCGCCGTCCAGGGGTATGCCGACGGCGGCGTTGCGCTCGCTGGTCTCATAGCGCCCCCAGGCCATGAAACGACCTTCGGGAGAGCGGGTGACCGTATCGATGCCCAGCGCGCGCACAACCATGGGCGGACCGAGCTTCTCGCAGGGCAACACGGGGACATCCGCCGCCATGGCGGCAACGGCAGCAACGAGAGCGGTGGCGGTGGCGATGGGAACGGTCATGGTGCTGCTGGTCTCCTGGCCGGGCGGATCCGGACGGCGGCGTGAACGCGGGAAGGGAATGGAGGAGATGGATACCATGGACGAGATGGGCGAGATGGACGAGCGGGACGGGGCCTCCATGGCGCCGGGCCCGGGAGAAGCGCGGAAACGCTCCCGGTTCGTGCTGTCCATATCGTCCATACCGTCCATCTCGTCCATTCCCTGTCTTCCCCGGCGCTCAGTAGGTCAGGCCCATATCGGAGCGGTAGTCACGGGCCTCGGGTTCCTCCTCGGGCAGTCCGACGTGTTCCCAGAAGGAGGTGCCGACGAAGGGGTTACGGCGGATGTCCGGGATGGCGATGGGGGCGCCGCCGGCTTCGGCGGAGCGGTTGGCGAGGATGCCGGCGAGGGTGAAATCGGCCATGCGGAAGACATCGATGGGGACGGGCCGCCCGTCGACGAGTGCCCGGACGAAGCTGCGTGCCATCTGGATGTCGGTGCCGCCGTGTCCGGCGCTGCGGTCCGTGTCGCGGGCGGCGGTGCCGATGTCGACGCGTTCCCAGCCCTTGCCTTCTTCGCGGTCGCGGTCGAAGCGTCGGCAGAAGCCTTCGTGGCTGTACCATTCGGCGCTGCCCTCGATGCCGAAGAGGCGGTAGTTGTGGGCGCCGGGGCGGCGGGTGTTGAGGGTGACCATGATCTTGATCAGGGAGCCTTTCGCGGTCTGGAAGAGGGCGATCTGGCCATCGGCGCGCAGGGGGGCCTGGGGGCACCAGGACGGGCCGTTGCGGCAGGACACGGAGACCACCTTGTCGTCGAGCACTTCGAGGAGGGGTCCCAGGTCGTGGGTGAGGTATTGGATGGGGGGCTGGTCGGCGCGCCAGGACGGGCGGGCATCGAGGACGCCGTTGTCGCGGACCTGGGATGGTGTGAGCTTGGTGCGTTCCGAATCGATCATGGAATTGGGCAGGCAGTGGAGGTATTCGGCCTCGGCGATGGCGACGGGTCCGAGGCGTCCGTCCCGCACCCAGCGGCGCCAGTAGCGGAGGAAGTCGAGGAAGCAGGAGTTCTCCGCGAGCATGTACTGTCGTCCGTAGCGTTCCACGGCGAGCACGAGGTGTCGGATTTCCTCCTCGGTGTAGGCGCCGGGGACCTCCGAGAGCACGTGGCACCCGGCGCCGAGAGCCATGACGGCGTGCCGGGCCTGGAGGCGGCCGTTGCTGGCGACGACGACGGCATCCGGCTTCATGGCCAGGAGGTCTCCGAAGTCATGGAGCAGGCTCACCCCATGCTCCTCGCAGAGAGGCTGCGCCCGCTCCCGCCACTTGCCCACCTGGTCCGCCGCGCCGATGACCTTCGCCCCCTCGAGGCGCAGGAAATTGCGCAGGTGCGTGAACCCTCGTCCCAGGCCGAGAATGCCAACCGTGATCTCGCTCATGCACCACCTCTTCCACAATCCGTTGCGCCAAACCCCGGAAAACGACCCCGGAGACCACCCGCCGGAAGCGCCTGCCGCCGGCGGACGCGACTCCGGTAAGGCCGGAGAGCCGGAATGCCTCTACAATATGCCGCGTGGCGACGGAATCGAGAACGGGGGGAGTGCCCGCGAGGACGCGGGCGGCAATCCCGTAGGCCGCACGGTCCCCGGGCGGCAGGGCGGAGATTCTGGCCGTCGGGGACCGCCGGCCCTACGGCATCCGCACGGTCCCCGGGCGGCATCGCCCGATCCTCAGGGCTAATCGGTTCCCGCCGCCACTGCCCTTGCGGCAGTGGAGCGCCGATTCGGGGTGAGGGAGCGCGGCCGCGCCCCCTCCCCGCCCTCC
>JAFGRS010000593.1 GCA_016935045.1 Lentisphaeria bacterium
CGGTGGCCAGCCGGCGGAGAACGGCACGGTCTTCTTCGCCGACACGACCGTCGCCCACGATGCCGTGGTCGTCTACCATTCCCTGGCCCTGCCCGAAGGCTGCACGGACACGTTTGGTTCGCTCACGATTCTCGATGGCGCCAGCCTGACCCTCGGCGGCGGCGCGGCCGTGACCATCCTCGGGGCCCTGCGGCTCGAAGGCAACGCGACGCTGGTCTGCCGGGGGAGGAACGCCACCGGCCAGGTTGGCGGCGAGTGGGTTGGCCAGGGTGTCGAGATCCGGGCAGGGGAGGTCAGCGTGGCTGCCGGGGCGTGGATCACGGCCGACGGGCAGGGCTACCAGCCGGTGGCCGCCGCGCCGGGCAACGGTCCCGGCGGCGGCTGGGGCGCCTGGGGCACCATCGGCCACGGCGCCGGCCATGGCGGGGCCGGGGGCGGGCAGGCGCCCGGCTACGGCCTGGCCTACGGTTCGGCAGACGAGCCTGTCGACCTGGGCTCGGCGGGCGGTGGCCTTCAGGACGGCGGTCTGGGCGGCGCCGGTGGGGGCGCCATCCGGCTCGTTGTCACAGGGACCCTGACCCTGGACGGCAGGATCAGCGCCAACGCCACGGCCCCAAGCGGCGCCTGGTATCCCGGCGGCGGGGCCGGCGGCTCGATCTGGATCACCGCCGACCGGCTGAGTGGCGCCGGCGTGCTGCAGGCCAATGGCAGTGCGGGCGGTCTCTACACCACCGGCGGCGGTGGCGGTGGCGGTCGCATCGCGGTCTACTACGGCGAGGACGGAGGGTTTGGCGGCTTCACTACGGCCACGGCCGCTGCCGGCACGGGCGGTGCCGGCAATCAGCAACCCGGCACCATCGCCTTCGTCTGCACGGCAGGCGGCGCCAACCATCTCTTTGTCTACCAGGATTACGTCATCCCCGAGGGCAGCAGCCCGTCCTATGCAGCCCTGACGGTTGATGTGGGCGGACGACTCGGCATCGGTGGTGGCGCCACGGTCACCGTCGACGGCCTGCTGCACCTCACCGGCAACGCGACGGTGCTCTGCCGGGGCCAAGGTGCGAACGGTCGGGTCGAAGGCCAGTGGGCCGGCGGCGGGGTCGCGATCCACGCCGGCGACATCACCATCGACAGCGGCTCGGCGCTCAGCGCCGACGGGCTGGGCTACGCCGCCGCCCCGGCCGCGCCAGGCAATGGCCCGGGTGCGGGCTGGGGTGAAAACGGCACCATTGCCCGCGGCGCCGGCCATGGCGGCCACGGCGCCTGCGAAGTGTACGGGTACGGAGAGACCTACGGCTCGGCGGTCTATCCCGTGGACCTTGGTTCGTCGGGCGGCGGCTGCCAGGATGGCGGACTCGGCGGCCCGGGTGGCGGGGCCATCCTGCTGCAGGTCGCCGACACGCTCACCGTGGACGGCACGCTCAGTGCCAATGCCGGGCCGGTGAGCGTGGCCTGGTATCCAGGGGGTGGGGCCGGCGGCTCGATCTGCGTCAACGCCAGATCCGTGGTCGGGACCGGCACGATCAGCGCCAATGGCGGCGCCGGCGGCATTGTCTACGCCGGCAAGGGCGGCGGCGGCCGGGTTGCTGTGCACTGGTGGGACCGGATGACGCTGCCCGACAGCCGGATCACGGTCGAACCGGGCGACGACGGCAATCCGGATTGGCCTGCCGAGGCGGGCAGCCGGGTCCTCTCGAACACGCCCCAATTCCTGGTGCTGCAGCCCGACCAGGGCCAGGTGCATGACACCGAGGTGGTGCGCTGGGTCGCGCTGGCCACCGACGTCAGCGCCCTGACGGTCGACCTGGCGGCATCCTGTGCCGGTAGTGGCGCGGCTGTGGCCATCGGGACCGGGCTCCCCGCTCTGGGCCAGACGACATGGAACACGACCCCGGCCGCCGATGGGCTCTACGAGCTGCGTGCCACCTTCCGCGACGGCGCCGGGGCCGTCGTGGGGGAGGCCTTCCGCACGGTCATCGTCAACAACGCCGCCGCCTGGCATGCGGGCCGCATCGAGACGGACCAGACCTGGGCCGCGGACCGGGTCCACGTCGTCGAGGGGAACGTCAGCCTGGCCCCCGGGGTGCGCCTGACCGTCGAGCCCGGTGCCGTGGTCAAGTTTGCGGCGCGGCTGATGCTGACCGTAGAGGCGGGGGCCATTCTCGAGGCCCTGGGCAGCGTCGATGCTCCGATCCTCTTCACCTCCCTGGCGGACGATGCGGCGGGGGGAGACACCAATGCCGACGGCAACCTGACCTTGCCCCATCCCGGCGACTGGCTCGGGGTGGCGGTCCAAGCCACCGGTCAGTTTCTGACCAACGCTTTCGTCGCGATCCGCTACATCGCCACCGTCCACAGCGGCATGCTGGCGACCGACGAAGCCTGGCCAGGCGACGCCGTGCACCACCTCACCGGTGACCTCATCGTGCCCAACAACGTCACCCTGACCCTCAGTGCAGGGGCGGTCGTCAAGCTGGCCGTCGGCAAGTCGCTCATCGTCCAGACCGGTGGCACGCTGATCGTGGCCGGCAACGCGGCTCAGCCGGTGGTCATCACCTCCGAGCGCGACGACTCGGTGGGCGGCGACACCAACGGCGACGGCTCGAACACACACCCTGCGCCCGGAGACTGGTACCGCATCCATGTCGATGGCGGCGTGGCAGACCTGCGGCATGCCCAGATCCGCTACGGCTCCGGCATCGACAGCGTCAGTGCCGGCCTGATCCGCACCACCGGCGCGGCCCAGGTGACGGTTGACAACTCGTTCCTGGCCGACGGACTCTACACCGGCATCCTCGCCTGGGGCGGCACGGTGACGCTGACGAACACCGTGGTTGCCGGCCTCGACCGCGGCGTCTCGGCCCATCCGGGCAGCCCGGTCAGCGTGATCCACTGCACCCTGGACCGCAATCGCATCGGCCTGCTGGTGCATGGCGGCAGCCTGACGGCCGTCAACTCGATTGTCTCGAACGCGCTCGTCTCGGGGGTGCAGTACGACTTCGGCACCCTCGCCGGGGTGACGTACTGCGATGTCTGGTCGGGCGCCGGCGCCGGCTACGTCGACTACCTCAACACGACCGACCTCACCGGCACCGCCGGCAACATCTCCGCTGACCCACGCTACAAAGATGCAGCGCGGAGGAACTTCCGTCTCGATTACAGTTCGCCGTGCATCGATGCCGCCGACGGCACCGTCGCGCCCGCGGCGGACCTGGCCGGAGCCCCGCGCTACAACGACCCGCGCACCCCGGACACCGGCGTGCCCATGCCCGCCCGTGGCGAGGCCGCCGCCGTTCCCGACATGGGCGCCTTCGAGTTCGTCGAGTCCGCCGTCTCGGACGTCGACCTGGTCGTCACCGCGGTGATTGGGCCTCCGGAAGCCACCGCCGGCGAGACCGTGACGCTGCAATGGACCGTGACCAACCTGGGCATCGCGGCGGCCAACGGCCCCTGGCACGACACGGTGTATCTGGTGCGGGATCCCGAGACGAGCCCTGTCGCCATCCCTGCCGGCGAGGTCCTGGCGGGACAGGGGACCCAGCTCGGACCGGGGCAGTCCGTGGTCGTCTACGGCCAAGTCCGCGTCCCCGGCAGCACCGCCACGCCACACCGCTGGCAGGTGAGCACAAACGCGCGCGGCGAAGTCTTCGAAGGACAGAACGCCGACAACAACAGCGCCCGCTCCGCGGCCTTGGTGACGTTGGCGCTGCCGCCCCTGGCGTTGGCTGGCGACCCCGTCAACGGCCAGTTCGCCGCTGTCGGCGACGCGCACTGGTTCGCCTTCACTCCCGAGGCAGGGCAGGACGTCCTGGTGAGCCTGGACCTTGCCGGCAGCGGCGCCACGGAGCTGTACATCGGCTTCGGACGCATGCCCAGCCGGCAGGACTACGACGTGGCCTCCACCCAGTGGAACTCGGCGGACGTCAGCGCCCTGGTGGCGGCGGCGGGCGGGCAGACCTGCTACGTGCTGGCCTATGCCGCGGCGCTGGGCGGTACGCCCATGGCCTTCTCCCTGCGGGCGGAGGCGCTGGAGTTCTCCCTGACCACGGTGTGGCCGACGCAGTGTGGCCGGGGTCCGGTCACCTTCCGGGTCGGCGGCGGCCAGTTGCGGGAGGACATGGCCTACCGCCTGGCCGGAGCGGCTCGGGCTGCCCACGCCGCCACCGCGGTCTTCCTCGTCAACCCGGCACTCGTCTACGTGACCTTCGACCTCGGCAGCGCCGGCACCGGCGCCTACCGCCTCGAGGTGGAGTGGGAGGGGGCCGTGCGCACGCTCCCGGCGGCAGTGAACGTCACGGACTCTGCGCCCGGCTGGACCGAGTACAGCATCGAGGTGCCCGCCGCCACGCGGCCGGGCTGGGTCGAGTCGCTGACCATCCACTACCGCAACCCGGGCAGCACCGACGTGCTGGCGCCGCTGCTGCACTTTGTGGTCGCGGGGGCTGAGCCGCCCGACCATGACGGCCACGTATCCCCAATATCCCATGCCAAGGCCCCCCCACCGGTCTACATGGCCCGTTACCTGCTCGGCGTGAACCCCGAAGGACCCGCCGGGGTGCTGCCGCCGGGGGTCGCGGGATCGTTCGCGGTCGAGATCGACCCGGCCGTCAACACGGGTGCGGTCGAGTACCAGTTGCGGGCGGTTACGGATCCGACCCTGCCGGTGGACTGGGCGGGGATGATCGCCGCCGCCAAGCCGCAGTTCATTGACGACGAGGCCTGGGCCGCGGTCTGCGCCAGCTATCAGGCCCTGATCGGGATCACGGTCGGCGAGTTCCAGCAGGCAATGGCGCGACAGGCAACCTACCTCAGCCGCCTCGGCGAACGCGTCAGCAGCGTCTCCGATCTGAGCTACCTGGCCCTGGCCGAGGCCGGCATGGGCCAGATCGCGCCGCGCTACGCCCTGGGCGCCATGGGCCGCGGGCGCACCCACCCCTACGACATCTGGGGGGAGGTCAAGGGAAACCGGGTGCTGCTGCACTACCCGCCGACCCGTACCCGCCAATTCACCCCGCTCTCGCTCCCCGCCGAGGGCGAGGACGAAACGCGCTATGCAGGCGTTCCCGGCGATCGCGGGGTGCTCGTGGCGTCGGCCGCGGCCGGGACCTGGACCCTGACCGAGCCCGAGGGCGGGGTCATGGTTTTTGCCCCGGACGGCGCGGACCCGTCCCGGCAACGGCTGGCCTGCTGTGAAGACCGCAACGGCAACCATACCACCCTCGAGTACGCGGCCGGCCAGGTCACGCGCGTGCTCTTCGCCGACGGCCTGGCCACCACGTACGAATACAATGCCGCGGGCCGCCTGGTCACCATCACCGATCCCTTCGGGCTCTCCTCGACCCTCGCCTACGATGCTGCCAATGAGCATCTTACGGGTGTCACAAGCCAGGGGATGACAACTACATACGCCTATGTCAGCGGCCAGGGCCCCGCCACGGAGCACGCGCTCGCTTCCATCGCCCTGCCGGACGGCCGGCTGGTCGAGTTCGAGTACGACAGCCTGGGCCGGGTGGTCCGCACCAGCGAGGCGGTCTCGGGCTGGGAACAGACGGTCGCCTACGGCCCGGGCCCGCGCCAGGTGGTGACCGGTCCGGATGGCAACGCGACCGAGATGCTCTACAACCGTTTCGGGCAGTTGGGACAGGCCATCGGGCCCCTGGGGGATGGCCCGCGGTTCGCCTACGACGGGGCGCACAACCTGGTCGGGCTGAGTGGGCCCGGCGGGGTACGCTGCTCCATGGCGTACGATGCGGCGGGACAACGCACGGCCCTGGTGCACGGCTCTGGCGGTCAGATGGGCGCTGACTTCGGGGCTTTCGGCCTGTTGGAGCGGCTGGTGGATCCGCTCGGTCGGGTCACGGCCTTCGAGCGCGATGCCCGCGGCAACCTGCTCTCGACCACCTACCCCGATGGCAGCCGGGCCCTGCAGACAGTGGATGCCCACGGCGAACTCGTCACGACCACCAACCGCCGGGGCCAGACCACCCGCTACCAGCGCGACGCCCAGCGGCGCCTGAGCCGGGTCGAGTACGCGGATGCCACGGCGCTGGAATACACCTATGACAGTCAATACCGCCAAACGGCGGCCGCAGGCCCCGCGGGCACGATCGCCATGACCTACGACGGCGCCAACCGCGTGACCGACGTCGACTTCCCCGGTGGCCGGTCACTGCACTACACCTATGACAGCCTGGGCCGGCGCACCGGCATGGCCGACCAGGACGGGTTCGAGGTCAGCTACGCTTACGACGACGCCGGCAGGTTGGCCGGCATCTCGACCGGGGCCGGCCAGGTGCTCATGTCGTACACCTACGACGTGAACGGCCGGCTCACCCGGGAAGAACGCGGCAACGGGACGTACAGCACCTACGCCTACGACGCGGCGGGACGGCTGACGTTGCTGGTGCACGCCACCGCCGATGGCACGGCGCTGGCCCGCTTCGCCTATGGCTACGATGCCGCGGGCCGCCGCGCCCGCGTCGAGACCGCTGAGGGCACCTGGCATTGCACCTATGACGGTCGGAGCCAGCTCACCCAGGCGGTGCTGCCCAGCGGCCGCACCATCCAGTACGCCTACGACCTCGCCGGCAATCGGACCACGGTCAGCGATGACGGCGTTGCCACGAGCTATGCCGCCAACACGCTGGACCAGTACGTCAGCGTCGGTGGCGCCGCGCGCCAGCACGATGCCGACGGCAACCTGACCGGCTCGACCGCCGCGGGCGGGCGGACCTACGCCTACGACTCCCAGGGCCGCCTGACCGCCGCCGGCGCCGGCGCCTCGGTCTGGAACTGGGAGTACGACGCCCTCGGCAACCGCGTCGCCATGACCGAATCCGGCCAGCGCACGGAGTACCTGGTCGACCCCACCGGCATCGGCACCCTCGTCGCCGAGTATGACGCCGGCGGAAACCTGCTGGCGCGCTACGTGCACGGTCTCGGTCCGGTGTGTCGCATCGACGCCTCCGGCGAGATCGCCTTCTACGGCTTCGACGGCAATGCCAACGCGGCCCTGCTGACCGGGCCCGACGGGAGCGCCCTGAACCGCTACGAGTACCTGCCCTTCGGCGAACCCCTGCTCTGTGATGAGACGGTGCCGAACCCCTTCCGCTTTGCCGGGAGGCAGGGCGTGCTCACGGACAGCAGCGGCCTGGTGCACATGCGCCAGCGCTGGTACGAGCCCGCGGCGGGCCGCTTCCTGCAGCCGGATCCCATCGGCCCCTTTGGCGGCAATGCCAACCTCTACACCTACGCCGGCAATGCGCCGACGTTGTTCACCGATCCCATGGGCCTGTATATGAACATGGGGGATATGCTGCTCGGGGAGTTCGGCATGGGCATCCTGAACAGCGCTCTCAACGCCGAGTACGGCTACTTCTCCCCGAGTCCCGACTACGACCGGATCAATGCGGAGATCGCGAGCCACAGCCAGAATCACCACTACCTGCAGAACGTGCAGCACCTCTTCGGCCCCGACGGCCTGGTCACCTCGGGCTACTTCACCCAGCAGGAACTGCAAAGTACCGCTGTTCAGTCGGGCCTGCTCGCGCACGTCCTGACCGGTGTCAGCGTCAACTACGCGATCCACCACTTCCAGAGTAACTTCCAGGGGTCGCAGGCGCTGGCGCCCTACACCTACTGCCAAGTGTCCAACGGATACACCAACTTCGGCACCACGACGCCCCCCCCCGGCTCCGCCGCGGCGGCCGCCTACGCACAGAACCAGGATGTGTTCAACCAGTTCGTCCTCAACCATTGCCACAATCCCAGCCCCGACAGGCCCCTGGCGCCGTGCCTGACGCTGCCTCTTGACCATCCCTACGGCGGTCGCTCGCCGCTGGACTGCCCGACCTGTCCGGGGGGCGAGCGCAGTCCGCCGTTTCCCGGGATTATCTCGATGGGGGATGTCTGTGTGTTGCCGCCGGTGATCACCGGCCAGATCCCTGTCGTCACCGCGTTGGATCCCAACGACATCCAGGGCCCGGCCGGGGTAGGCGCGGCGGCCTGGATCGCCATCGAGCCCATGGGCTATACCATCCGCTTCGAGAATCGCCCGGATGCCGCGGCCCCGGCCCAGCGGGTCGAGGTGACCCTGACACTGGCCGCGGACACCGACTGGAGCACCTTCGAGCTGGGCAACGCGGGCTTCGGCAACGTCTATATCCCGCTGCCGGCTGGGCTGCAGTCCTACAGCGCGCGAGTGGACCTGCGCCACACCTTTGAACTCTACGTCGATGTCACGGCGGGCCTCGACCCGGCCACCGGCGTGGTCACCTGGACGTTCACTTCCATCGACCCGGTCACCGGGCAGCCGACCCGCGACCCGCTGGCGGGCTTCCTGCCGCCCAACCTGACGCCGCCCGAGGGCGAGGGCTATGTGCGCTACAGCGTCCAGCCTCTGGCCGGAGCGGCCACCGGCACCGTGATCCAGGCCCGGGCCGGCATCGTCTTCGATACCAATGAACCGATCCTGACCAACACCGCCCAGAATACCCTGGATGCCGAGGCCCCCACGGAGGTCTCCCTGAGCGCCCTGCGCCGCGGCGACGGCAGCCTCATCGAGATGACGCTGGCCGGCGACGACGGCGGCGGTTCCGGCGTGGCCTCCTTCGACCTCTATGCCGCCGTGGACGGGGGCCCCTTCCTCCTCTGGACCACCCTCGAAACCGCCGCGGCCACCTTCGACGGCGAGTGGGGATGCCGCTACGAGTTCGCCGCTGTCGCCCGGGATGCCGTCGGACACGTGATGCCGCTGAGCCGTGGCGCCGACGCCGACCTGCGGGTGCCGCAATGGGCCCTGCGGTTGGACGCGGCGGAGGCGACTCCACCTGCGGTCTATCTCGGAACGGACACCCTGGCCAGCACCGGCTTCGACCCCCTCTTCGACGAGGATGCCCCTGCCCCGGTTCCCGCGCTGGGAGCGCTGGCCCTGGTGGGCAGCGACCCGGACCACAAACGCCTCCTCTACGA
>JAFGRS010000594.1 GCA_016935045.1 Lentisphaeria bacterium
ATTCCCCTGGAGGGCGAAGCTCCTGCTGAGCCGATTCCCCTGGAGGGCGAAGCTCCTGCTGAGCCGATTCCCGAGTCCTTCCTGTTTCCACGGAGGCATTGCCGATTCGAGGCGTTCCGGCCTTGATCCCACGGCGTATGGCCCTAGATTCCCCATTCAGGCAAACGATGCACAAAGGTGGACCATGGAACCTGGCAAAGCGCGCTCCTGCGCTGTCGTATGGCTGGGCATTGCCTGCTGCGTGTACGCAACGGGGTGTGCGCGGCTGGCCATCAACCGTCTGGGCGATGCTCTTGCCGGCAGTGGGACAGTCTTCGCGAGCGATGACGACCCCGACCTGGTGGGTGATGCCATCCCCTTCAGCCTGAAGCTCATGGAGAGTCTCCTGGCGGAACGGCCGAAGCACGAAGGCCTGCTGCTGGCGTCGGCGTCCGGTTTCACCCAGTATGCCTACGCCTTCGTGCAGCAGGAGGCGGACTTCGCCGAGGAGGTGGACCTGGAGCGTGCCATGGCCCTTCGCGCCCGCGCCTGCCGCCTGTACCGGCGGGCCCGGGGGTACGGCCTCCGCGGACTGGAGGCACGGCATCCGGGCTTTGCCGCCGCGCTGCAGACCGATCCCGGCACGGCCGTCCGGGCGGCGAGGAAGGCCGACGTGCCTTTCCTCTACTGGACTGCCGCCCCATGGGGGTCCCTGCTGGCCCTGTCCAAGGACAGCCCGGAGACCCTGGCCGAGCAGCCCCAGGTGGAGGCCCTGATCGACCGGGCAGTGGAGCTGGACGGAGGATTCGGCGGCGGGCAGATCCACGCCTTCCTCATCGCCTACGAGCTGGCGCGGCCGGCGGGGCCGGGGGACGCTCTGGGCCGTTCGCGCCGGCATTTCGAGCGCGCCGTGGAACTCAGTCGCGGCCGCCTGGCAGCACCCTACGTCAGCTTCGCGGAGACGGTGTGCGTGAAAGAGCAGAATGCCCTCGAGTTCCGGGAACTCATCGGGAAAGCCCTGGCCATTGACCCCGATGCCGCGCCGGAGGCCCGGCTGGAGAACATCATCATGCAGCGTCGTGCCCGTTGGCTGCTGGCGCGCGCCGACGACCTCATCCTGCCCGACGCTCCGCAGCCATAGCGATCGCCCCATGCCGGACTGGACCGCCCGCGGCCTCGCGGGCACGGATTCCGGGTGATGCTGGGTACACAGACGACGAACCTGATCTACTTATGAACCACGAATGGACACGAATGAACACCAATGGGCGCAACGAGTGCCGGCACCGGAGGCGGCAGACGGGGAACTCCCGTTGCGTCCCCGTCCAAAGCCCCGCACCGGCTTCCTATTCGTGTGGATTCGTGTCCATTCGTGGTTCTCCCGTGCGTAGTCCAGGCCAAGACCATCGGTAACTCTCCGGCCAACTGGGAGTCGGTGTTCCGCCTCCCGGACGGTGAACCAAGGCAGGCAATCAGGAAACGGACCCGAGCCCATGACACATGGACAGCCCCGGCGCACAGGGAAAGCCACCGCCCCCGCAACCGACTCCAGTCCCGGCCGGACGTTGGACCCCGCCACGGGACGGCGTCTGTCCGCGCTCTGCCTCCTCATCGGCGCCCTCGCCCTGCAGGCCGTGGCGACCGCGGGGCCGGTGAAGGTCCGCCTCGCCACCCTCAGCCCCAGGGACACCTCCTTCCACAAGAGCCTGCTCTCCATGGGGGAGAAATGGCGCCAGGCAAGCGGCGGGCAGGTGAGCCTGACGGTCTACCCGGATGGCACCATGGGCAGCGAGGCGGACATGGTACGGCGGATGCGGGTCGGCCAGCTTCACGCGGCCATGCTGACCGTGGCCGGGCTGTCGCACATCGAGGAGTCCGTGCGGGCGTTGCAGCTCCTGCCGATGGTATTCCATTCTCTGGAGGAATACGACCACGTTCTCGAAGTCATACGGCCGGGTCTCGACAGGCGTTTTGAGGAGAAGGGGTTTGTGGTTCTGTTCTGGGGGGACGCGGGTTGGGTCCGCTTCTTTTCGCGGGAGGAGGCGGCCAGCCCGGAGGAATACCGGAAGATGAAGGTATTCGTCTGGGCGGGTGATCCCAGCACCCAGGCGGTCATGCGGGCTGCCGGGTTCCAGGCGGTGCCGCTGGAGTTCACGGACACGCTGACCGGCCTGCAGACCGGGCTGATCGGCGCGGTGCCGTCGGTGCCTTTCTATGCCCTGGCGGGCCAGTTCTACGGACCGGCGCCGCACATGCTGGCGATCGACTGGGTACCCCTGGTTGGCGCGGCCGTGATCACCAGGAAGGCGTGGAACGCGATGCCGGATGCCGCGCGGGACGCGATCCGCAGGGCCGCGGAAGAGACCGGGGCACAGGTCCGCCAGCGTGCCCGGGCGGAGTCGGACGAGTCCGTCGATGCCATGGTGAAGCGGGGGCTGAAGGTGCAGCCCATGACGCCGGAACTGCTGCCGGGATGGCGGCGGCTTGCGGAGGCCCTCTATCCCGAGATCCGCAACAGCATGGCGGATCCCGGCCTGATCGACGAGATCCTCAAGGCTCTGGCCGAGCACCGGGCGAAGCAGTGATCCCTGACCGCATCCTCCAGACCCTCGGCCAGCGGGCCGGACGGGTCGGCGGGAAAGGTGCGGGAAGCGGAAACAGGGGGACGGAATGGTCGCGGCGAAATTCCGGCAGATCCTGGCGGCCCTCACCCGCGTGGTCCATGTTCTGACTTCCGTCGAGAACGGGCTGCTGGCCCTGACCCTCGGTCTGATGATGATTGTGCCGTTGGCCGAGGTCGTCCTGCGCAGGACAGTACGGATCGGCATCGCGAATGCGTCGGGCTGGGTACAGCACCTGGTGCTCCTGAGCGGCATGTTGGGAGGAGCGCTGGCGGCGCGGCAGGGCCGGATGCTGTGTATGTCCGCGCTGCCCTCGGTCCTGAAGGGGCGCTGGCGGACGGCGGCGGACGTGTTTTCAGGCTCCGTGAGCGTGGCGCTGACCGCGTTGCTGACCTGGGCGGGATGGCAGTTTGTGGTTGCCGAGCGGGAGGCGCCGGCGCGGATCGCGTATGGTGTGCCCACGTGGGTCCTGGAGGCGTTCATTCCCCTCGGCTTCGCGCTGATCACCTGGCGTCTGTTGCGGGCCGCCCCGGGGACATGGCGCAGGGGACTCCTGAAGGTTGCCGTGGCGGCCGGCTTCGTGGTGTTCGCCATCCACGCCCCCGGAGGCGACCCGGTGCGGTGGGTCGTACCGGCACTCGTCGTATTGCTGCTGGCGACGGTTCTCGGCGCTCCCGTCTACTGCACCCTCGGGGGTGCGGCATTGATCCTCTTCTGGGGGGACGGGCTGCCCATCGCTAGCATCCCCCTGGACCACTACCGGTTGGTGACAAACCCGACCCTGCCGACGATCCCGCTCTTCACCCTGGCCGGCTACTTTCTCGCCGAGGGCGGCGCCTCCCGTCGCCTGATCCGGGTCTTCCAATCGCTTTGCGGCTGGTTCCGGGGCGGTCCCGCGGTGGTGACCTGCCTGGTCTGCGCCTTCTTCACGACCTTCACGGGCGCCTCTGGTGTGACCATCCTTGCCCTGGGGGGGCTCCTGATGCCCGTGCTTGTCGCCGCGCACTACTCGGACCGGCATGCCCTCGGCCTGCTCACGGGCGCGGGGTCCCTGGGGCTGTTGTTCCCCCCTTGCCTGCCGCTGATCCTCTATGCCATCGTCGCCACCAACGCCGGCGCCACCGTACCGATCACCTCGATCTTCCTTGGGGGACTCCTCCCGGGAGTGCTGCTGGTCGTCATGACCGCCGCACTCGGCATCTGGCTCGGACCTCGCGGCGAGGCCGCGCGGCAACGGTTCGACCTGCGGGAAGCCCTCGGCGCCATGTGGCAGGCCAAATGGGAACTCCTCCTCCCCGCCGTCGCCTTCGGCGGCCTCTTCAGCGGCCTCGCCACCCCCGTCGAAACGGCGGCCGTGACCGCCCTGTATGCCTTCGTGATCGAGACCTTCGTCTATGGCGACCTGCATCCCTGGCGCGATGTGCCCCGGGTCATGACCCAGTGCGGCCTGCTGATCGGCGGGGTGCTGCTGATTCTCGGCGTGGCCCTCGGCTTTACGAACTACCTGGTGGACGCGCAGGTCGCGATCCGGGCCCTGGAGTGGGTGCAATCGACCATCCGCTCGCCCTGGGTGTTCCTGCTCGTGCTGAATCTGTTCCTTCTCATCGTCGGGTGTCTGATGGACATCTTCTCGGCCATCATCGTGGTCGTTCCCCTGCTTGCTCCGATGGGTGAGGCCTTCGGCATCGATCCCGTTCACCTGGGGATCATCTTTCTCGCCAACCTGGAGCTGGGGTATCTGACTCCTCCCGTGGGCATGAACCTGTTTCTCGCCTCCTACCGTTTCAACCGGCCGTTGCCCGAAGTCTACCGCTCGGTCGTGCCGATGCTGTTCGTGCGCTTCGTCGGCGTGATGCTCATCACCTATCTCCCCATCCTCACCCTGGCCCTGCCACGCTGGCTGGGATCGTAGTGCGCCGGCGCCCCCGGGACCCCGCCGGGCCCAGCCCGTCAGAGGCGGATGTCGCCGTGGTACTCCCCTGGCCCGAGGCTGGCTTCCGCGGCGGCGTGGATGCGGACATCCCCGCGCAGGCGGACGTCTTCGCGGAAGGTCACGGGACCCTGGAC
>JAFGRS010000010.1 GCA_016935045.1 Lentisphaeria bacterium
ACCATGGACCTATGCGGAGTGCCGGAGCCGTTTGACCATGTTTGAACGGTTGAATGGCAGCTGAACTGGCATGCAAGCCGGCGGTTCCCGTGGCGAACAGACAGATTGGCACTGCGAACCTCCGGGAAGCACATCCTCACATGCCAAGAGATTACACCAGGATCGTCGCCTGGCAACGCGCGCACGAACTGACGCTGCAACTGTACCTGCTTAGGGTCCGCACGGGAATAACTTCACAGTTTGGCGAGGCGCCGCATGGTCATCCGCAAGGCACGAGGAGGGCGCATACTTTGAGGTATGTCAGCGACAAGGTACGCAGCGGACGGCCGTGCCCGCCTCGCCCCGAAGGGCTGCGCCGCTCCCGCTCCCTGGCGGCGTTGCTCGCTCGGGACGTGCCACTGCGGGTACGCCCGCTGCGCTGACGCCTTGCCAGGAACCGGGATCGCCTGCAGCAAAATGTGAAGTTATTTCCGCGCGGGCCCTAAGTACGCCATCCCCGGCTCGTCCCTGCAAGGCGGGTGGCGCGCCGCCCGTAATGCCCAAACCCGCGAATGGTTCGGGAACCGGCTCAGCAGGAGCTTCGCCCTCCAGGGGAACCGGCTCAGCAGGAGCTTCGCCCTCCAGGGGATGGGGCGGCGCGTACTCGGTTCGGACTGGAGGGCGAAGCTCCAGCTGAGCCGGTTCCCGAGCCCCTCCGGCGTCCACTCAAACAGCACGGTTCTCTGCCTGCCTGCGTTGACAGGGGGCACTTCCCCGGCGACTGTAGCGCCAGGCACGCGGGAGTGCCGGAGGCTGTTCTCGGGTCCCGCGTGGAGCTGTCCCGCGGCCGAGCCCTGGCGGGCCGCGGGGGACCGAGCCGGCACTTCCGGCATGGCCGTCCGGGGGGCGCGCCGTCTCCCCGTGTGCGTGCCGATGCCCAGGGATCGAGGAGCAGGATCATGTGCATGCAGATCGTCTCCGGCAGCGCCTGTTGTCTGGCGCTGGCCCTGGGTGGGGCCGCCCTGGCCGCGCCGGCCGCAGACCCGGCGCCGTTGGTGCTTTCGGCCTGCGACAACGCGGCCGCATGGAACGGCGGGACTCTCGCTGCGGGCCTCCCGCAGGCAGGCAGGGGCGCCATCCGCTGGGCCCACGGCCGGGACGCGCGCCTGAGCCTGCGCGACGTGCCCTCGGACTGGTCCCGCCACAACACCCTCGAAATCGCCCTCGAGTCCCTCAAGGCCACGGGGTCCAGGTTCCTGGTCTACATCGGCTCCGAAAACCCGGCCACCGAAGGGGCAGACTACTACTCGGCCATGATCGCGCTGGACTTCACCGGCCGGCGGACGTTCGTGCTGCCCTTCTCGGAGATGGACATTGCCCGCTCGCCCCTGGGTTGGGACCGCATCAGCGACCTGAGCTTCACCGCCGCAGGCTGGGGAAACACCCCCCATCCCGAGGCGGAGGTCGTCCTCGGCAACGTGCGCCTGACCTGGACAAACGCCGGCTTCGGACCCCGCCTGCGTGACGAAGACTTCTTCGCCGCCCTCGACCTCGATCTGCCCGCCCTGGCCGAGGTCAGGGCGGCGGCCGCCGCCGAGGACTGGGCCGGGGCCCGGCAGGCCTTCGCGCGCCACCTCAGGGATCGCGAGACGCCGCACTGGCACTTCGACTGGCGGGAGCGGCCGCACCATGCCGAGCCTCCGGATGGGGTCGATACGCGCGAGGCGGACCGGGTGGTGGCGCACCTTCTCACCAGCGTCGGGGTGCCGCATCAGTTTGGCCCGGACATCGACTGGTCCATCAACCCCACCCCGCTCAAGTACAATGAGTGGACCTGGCAGCTCAGCCGGCATCCCTTCTGGAGCACCCTCGGCCGAGCCTACTGGGCGACGGGGGACGAGGTCTACGCGCGCGAGTTCGTGGCCCAGATCACGGACTGGATCACGGACAATCCCGTGCCGGTGAACCAGAGCGGCAACCGGGCCGGCTCCCGCTGGCGTACCATCGAAACCGGCATCCGCATGTTCTCGAGCTGGCCGGACTGCTTCTTCCGGTTCCTCTCTTCCCCTTCCTTCAGCGACGACTCCGTGGTGCTGATGGTCAAGAGCATGGTCGAGCATGCCCGGCACCTCCTGGCGCATCCGACCGGCAACAACTGGCTGGCCATGGAGATGAACGGGCTCTTCCACGTCGGCGTCCTCTTCCCCGAATTCCGCGAGTCCGGCAGCTGGCGGGAAACGGCCGGCCGGCGGCTCCACGAGGAGCTGAACAACCAGGTGTATCCGGATGGCGCCCAGGTCGAACTGGCCACCGGCTACCACGGCGTCAGCCTCCACAATTTCGTCGGCACGCTGCGATTGGCGGAGCGGAACGGGATTGCCCTGCCGGGGGACTACGCCGCCCGCATGGAGAAGATGTACGATTACTATCTCAAACTGGTCATGCCGGACGGCTGTATGCCGGCCCTCAACGACGCCGGCTGGGGAGACTGCCGCAAACCCCTGCGCGAAGGGGCGGAGAGGTTCCCGGAACGGACCGACTTCCTGGCCGTCGCCAGCGGCGGGCAGGAGGGCCGGCTCCCCGCCTTCACCTCGACCTGCTTCCCCTACGCCGGCTGGGCCGTCATGCGCACCGGCTGGGGCCCCGAAGACCTCTACTGCCACTTCGAGTACGGACCCTTCGGCGCCGCGCACCAGCACGAAGACAAGCTCTCGCTCATCCTCCACGCCCATGGCCGCCGCCTGCTGACCGAGGGCGGCGTCTACGCCTACGATTCCTCCCCGTGGCGACGCTACATCCTCAGCAGCCGCTCCCACAACACCATCCTGGTGGACGGACTCGAACAGAACCGACGCGGGCTGCGCGAAACCTACCTCACCCGGGAACCGCTCCCCAATCGGTGGATCAGCCGGCCGGAGTTCGATTTCGCCGAGGGTTGGTACGACGAGGGCTACGGGCCGGACCGCGAGCGGACGGTCACGCACCGGCGGGCGGTGCTGTTGGTCAAGCCCGAGTACTGGCTCGTGATCGACCGACTGACACCCTCCGACACGGCCTCTCACCGCTACGAGGTCCTCTTCCATCTCGACGGCGAGAACGCCGAGGCCGGCACGTCCCCGATGCGGGTGTGGGGAACCGATCCCGGACTGCCCAACCTGGCGATCGTGGCGCTGAACCCCGAAGGCCTCACGCTGGACATCGTCAAGGGCCGGGAGGAACCCACGGTGCAGGGATGGGTCCCCGCGGGGGGATACGCGATGCGGCCGGTGGCCACACCCGTCTTCCGTGCCGAGGGCGCCGGGGAACGCCTGCTGCCGTGGCTGCTGTTCCCGCTGGCCCCGGGCCGGGACCTGCCCGTGAAGGAGACGTCCTTCGCTTCCGACGATGGCGAGGCCCTCGCCACCATCGACTTCACCGACGGGCGCCGCCACCTGCTGCGGATCCCGCTGACCGCCCCGCCCCCGGGCACCACCGGCAACCTGCACTGGAGCTGCCTGGCCGCGGGGCGCTCTGCCGCGGAAATCCGCATCGGGGAGTGAGTTCTGTCGCAACTCCGTGCGCAGGAAGGAAAACAGGTGTATCGTAGGGGACAAGGGGTTCGGGACCCGGGTGGCACCGGCGCAGATCGGACAGTGGGCTGTGGCCGGTGACGTGCGTGGCCGTAGGGGCCCAGAAGGTCACTGTCACGGCGAGGAGGATACTCCAATGGCATGGCTGTGGTTCATCGGGGCTGCCGCGGTGGTTGTCCTGGCTGTCGTGCTGCTGGCCCTGGCGTCCGCCCGACGGCGCGCCGAGGAGGAGGCGCGCAGGCAGGACGAGGAACTGGCCCGCCAGCGCGCGGAGCAGGAACGCAGGAGGCAGGACGAGGAACTGGCCCGGCAGAAGGCCGAGGAGGCCCGGTCGCCGAGTCGCGAATTGGAGCGACAGGTCCGCAGCAGCGCTCCCGCATCGGCGAGGCCCACCATGAGCGGCGGCCCACCATGAGCGGCGCAGACTCTCCCAAGTGGTAGCCGCGGCTTCCTCTGATCACTGGTCAACGGACGGCAACTCTCCGAGCGTCCCGACACGGTTCCCGTGGTCCTCTGGCGTGGCAGGCTGTGGCCTGTCGCGCGCCGGCGCTAGCGCGGGGATGTCGCGGGGTCGCTCCGGCACAGGGTGATGTTGGCCGCCGTGAGTTGACGTGCCCTTGGGGACGTGCGTCGGGCATGCAGACGGGCACGCTTCCAACGGGCCTCGGCTTCGGACCGCTGTCCCGCGTGCCAGAGTACGCCCGCCCAACCGCACAGGCCTCGTGCGGCCCAGTTGCGGAACGTCAGGGTTTCCGCCAGTTGGACAGACGCGGCGTACCTCTCCAGGGCGGAGTCCGTCTTGCCCTCCTGGTGGTCGGCGGCGGCCAGGCCCACCTCGGTGGCACAGAGCAGCTCGCGATGGCTGCCCTCGGGCAGTCGGTCAAGGACCTCCCCGAAACGCTGGCGTGCCCTTTGGGTGGCCCGGTTCACCAGATCGCACCACCCCAATCCCAGGAAGGCGTCCAACTGCCCGGGCAGATTGTGGATGCGACGGGCTGCGGCGCACGCCTGTTCGAAGGGAAGGACTGCCCGGTCCGGCCTTGTCAGGAAGGCATGCGCGCGCCCGTAGTGGTACCAACCCAGGCAAGCCAGAAGCCGCGCCTCCTCGATGAGCATATTCCGGGCCTGGGCCGTTTCGAGAGCACGTTCCAGGAGCGTGAGGGCCTCCGGATAGTGCCCGAGGTCTTCGAGGGTGCCGGCGAGGAGCCGGTCGGCGGCCAGCGCGTGGCTGCAGTCGCCCACGGCCCGGGCCTCACGGGCGGCTCGAGTGGCGAGGCGGCGGACCCTGCGCCAGCGGTACTGCGCCGCAGCCACCGTGGCCAGCGCAACACGATTCGCGGCGGCCTCATCGACCTGGGCCGGCCGGCGCTCACACAGCCTCAGCGCTTCCCTATACCTCCGTTCCGCTTCCCCGTGCCTGCGCCCGTACAGTTCGAGTGAACCGATCTCATGCAGGGCCACAGCCCGAATCCTCCGCCCCTGGGAGACAGACGTCCATTCGAGAGCACGGTCCAGCCACGGCCGTGCCTCCGAATACTGCCCCCTCAGGCTGTGGATCCGCGCCAACTGGGTGGCCACCGCCGCCGCGCTCACGGGGTCCAGAGAACGGCTGTCGAGCAGGCCTTTCAGGCAGAAGACCCCCTGATCGCCCTCCCCACGCTCGACCCAGCGTCCGAGGAGCCCGAGGTCCGGGTCGGCGACGGCCTCCGTCAGCTCCGACCAGCGTTCGGCGTTCGCCAGGTGCGTCGGCAGGTGTTCCCTGGCGTACGGGCTCATGCCTTCGATGCCACGCCGGAACTCCGACCAGCAGGCGTCCGCCAGGCGCTGGTGCCCCTTCCGGGCCGACGCAGCGAAGACATTGCCCGCATGCGCATCCTCACCGGCCAACCAGTCGATGGCACTTGCGTGAAACAGCCGCAGGCCGGGGCCATGGGCCTTACCCTCGATGCCCGGCACGGCCTGCCCGGCGGGAGAGTCGGCTGGGCGGGGAACGCTGCCGCTGAGAAACTGCGACAGCAAGCAGAGCCCACGCCTGGCCGCATCCTCATCCAGGCCTGATGCCGCGATCAGGAGGGCCGTGGGCAGGGGCGCTCGCGCCGCCACCAGGCAGTCCAGCAATGGGCGCACCTGGGTCTGGTATTGTGCGTACGCCAGACGCTGGCGCTCATCCTGCTGGTCGTCCGGGTCTCCGAAACGGAGTCGGAAAAGCTCGTGGTAGGCGCCCCGGAGCTTTCCCGCCCGGTCCTGTAGGCAGCATGCTTCGAGACGGAAGCGCGGATCGGCAAGACCCTCCGTCAGCATACGGGCGACGAGGAAGCTGCCGTCGGCCAGCCTCAGAACGAACTGCGCCGTGGCCGGGTCCCGGGCGACCGCCACCCCTCGGACGGCCAGTCTCTCCAGGCGTCCCTGGACGTAGGCGGTCAGATCCTCCTGATTGGCCGGTGCGTCGGATGCAAGCGCCCAATGGTCCACTCCGGCGGTGCCGAGACTCTCCACAACCCGGCTGTCGGGACGGCTGGTGATTACGAGCCGGAACCACTCCGGCAGCCTCGCGACGGAAGCGGCAAGGAGATTGAGCATCGCCGACCCACTCTCGGCCATCGCTTCGTCCAGGCTGTCCAGCACGAACACCCACGGTTCCCGCACCTCGATCCGGCCCTGACAGGCCAGAAGGGGGTCGGCGACGAGGGAACGGAACAACTCGACGGGGGACTCCTGCCAGGTGGGTTCTTCGAGGGCCTCGATGGCTTCCCGGTAGCTGGGAAACTGCGCTGCCAGTTGCCCGACGAGGCTTCTCAGCCAGGACCGGGGTTGGCATGAGGAGCATTTCGAGCGGGTGCAGAAGTGAACACCCCTGACGTTCAGCCGGGCGGTCATCTGGGCCGCCAAGGCGCTCTTGCCGAGGCCTACTTCGGCGGTCAGCAGGAGAATCCGAGCGGCGTCCGCGTCCTTGCGCTCGAGCCAGCACCGCACGTCGCGAAACAACCACTCCCGCCCGACAAACGAAGCACCGTGGAAGGAGAGTTCCTCGGCGAAGTTCAGCTCGGGTACCCGTGTCCACCAGTCCCTCGCATGGGCGCTCGTGGGAGGCCACTCCCGCCGTCCGATGTCGCCATCCCGCAACGCCAGGGGAATGAGACGCGGCAGTTGCTCGAAGACAGCCTCCGGCGGAGAGGTGTTGCCAACGTAGTTGAGCGCGATGATCTGGATGGGCGGCAGCACATCCTCGACGCGTATCGGGAGGATGGGTACGTGTTTGGCCTGCGCGAAGAGCAGCTCGTTGCGGCAGAAACCTTCGGGTCGGAGGCTCCATTCGGAGAGCAGGGCAATGAGCAGGCTGCTCCGCTCGATCCCGCTCTCGATCTCGGTATCGAAGGGTGCCCCCGGGGGGATGCCGTTCTCGACATCCAGCCACGGCTCGTAGCCGCGCTCCCGCAACCACTCTGCCAGTTGCCGGGCCAGTTCGGCGGCATCCCCGCGACCATAGCTGATGAAGATCCACATGGCACACCCCCCCGGCAGTCATGCTGTTGACTCGAAACTGGTCCGGTTCGCGCCTCGCCCTGCACCTCCGCGGCCGCGTCGCGTCGTACGAAGGAAAGCACCTCCCGGATTGTGAGTCCCATGGTCAACCGCAGGAACTCAACGCCACCATCGTAGCCTGCACACCGGCAAGATCAAACTCCCGGAACCTCCCCAAAGCCCCCGCATATGCCATGACCTGCCTCCCGGAACTCACTGGCCCGCGCGCACCAGGCCCTCGACCGCATGGCTGAAGGCGGCCAGGATCTCCTCGTCGAACACCACCTTGATGGCATCGGTCTCGGCACCGGCGGCAGTGAGTTCCGAGGCCAATGCGGTTCGCAGGCGGGTCGCCTCGACCGTCGGCGCGAAGGTGGGGGGGACGGCGTGAGGTCCCGCGGTCGAACGAATCAGCGCTCCCAGGCATTGGGTCCGCTGCAGGAACTGGAGGGGGTGGATCGGCAGCACCGCCCGGGCGCCGGTGAGATCCTCGCTGTCCACGCCCAGGCGCTCGCGCAGGTCGGCCTCCGTGAGCAGGGAGGCGAGGCTTCCGCCCGCGACGACCGTGTCGGTTCGAAGGTCCACGAGCCAGACCCTCCCCTCGCGTCGCATCTCGACCACATGGATATCCTCCGCCCTGTCGTTCTTCAGGCGCAGGCCGGCCGTGGCGAACCCGGCGAATCCGGCGGCGCAGAAGAAAGGACGGAAGGACCAGGCCGGCGGGGGACGATCGTCCGTCGTGGCAGGGAGCGTCCTGACGAGTGCCAGGAGGGCCTCGGGGGTATCCCCGCCTCGGCTTCGGGCAAAGGAGGCGGCAGCGTTCATGTCACGCCAGTAGTCCCAGTCGAGGGGGCCGAAGTCGGCCTGGCGCACGGCCTCGATGACCGGCCGGTCGAGGAGCCCGGGGAGGGACGGATCGATGCCGCGGGTGGCGAGGGGTTTCAGCAGTCCATTCGCGACCGCGACCGTCTTGCCGGCGTTTCCGGCGGCCAGGGCGTTGCGGAACGTCATGGCGCGGCTGGTGAGTTCCGTTTCGCCGAAGGCCTGGGTGCAGCGCCGCAGGGCGAGGGTGACGATACGGCCGTGGATGTCGGGCAGGAGATCCGTACGTTGCGTGGCCTTGGCGCACACCATCAGCCGTTCGAGGGGTTCGAGGTCGAAGGGGAAGATCCTGACCTCCCGGAGAAAGAACGGGAACGCGTCCTCGTGTCGCCCGAGGGCGCCGAGGGCAAGGCCGATCTCGCCGTTGATATGAGCGAAATCCGGTTCCAGGTCGACCGCGCGCTGAAAGGACCGCAGGGCCGCCTCGGAGTCCCGGAGCTTGTTGCCGGCGTTGATGCCCGCGTAGGCATGGGTCCGCACATCCCCCGGAACGAGTCGCGCCGCGGCTCGGTACGCCCGGAACGCCTTCCGGTAGTGCTCCCGGGCGGTCTCGGCATGACCCGCCGCGTCCCAACGACTGCCCGCCGCTTCGGCCAGGTAGGCACGGCGGAAGAGGATGCCCCGACCCACCTCCTGGACGCTGAAGGCCAGTGCCGTCACGGCCAACAGGCCGGCGACGGGCAGCAACAGGCGTCGGCACAGGGGCGGGCGCCGGGCAGGCCATGCCCGCAGGCGCAGGTGCGGTCGCCACAACAGTCCAGCGAAAACGGCGGCGAGCACACTGGTGGGGGGTTGGACAAGCACCTTGTCGAGCATGCCGTGGACGACGAGGAGCCACAGGGAGTAGTGCGCCAGCCGGCGCACGGAACCGCGGCCGGGGTTCAGGAACAGGGGTACGGCGAAGACGACGGCCCAGAGCCCGCCCCCGAGGATGCCGCAGGACGCGGTGACATGGAGCCATTCGTTGTGGGGGTGTTCGGTCACCGGCGCGGCGACGGCCCGCCCGGCCTGTGCCCGGGAACGGTAGCTCACGAAGGCCCGCCGGAAGTTGCCGGGCCCCACCCCGAGGAACGGGTGGTCGGCAATCATCCGGATGGTGCTGAAGTACAGCGGCGGACGGATGTCCCGCTCGATCGCGTCGGCGACTTTCTCGGGATAGGCGCTGACGACGCCGAAGGCCACGGCCAGCAGCGCGGCGCCAAGGAGGATGCGGCCCGGCCAGGTGGCCGGACGGAGCAGGCCCACGACCAGCCCGTAGAGGGCCAGAGCGGTCCAGGTGGCACGACTGGCACAGGCGAACACCAGAGCGATGGCGACCGCACCCGCTCCAAGTTGGAGCAACGACACCCAGAAGGGGCTGCGGAGACGACCCCTGCGCCGACCGACACGGTGCAGCCACAGCCATGCCCAGGGGGTCAGGACCGCCACCAGGCTTGCGGCCCAGTTGCGGTTGCCCGCAAGAGCCACGGGTTCGAGCCCCGCCGCCACCTGCAGGCCGGCATGGACAACCTGCACGAGCCACAGGAGAGCGAGGATGGGCACCAGTCGATCGGAGGCATGGCGCGGCGCCACGACACATACCAATGCGGCGACAAGGATCGGTGCGCTCAGTTCCACGACGGAGAAGAGACGGGCGGATCGTCCCGCCATAGCCGCCAGCACGCACAGACCGACGGCAAGAGCGATCCCCCCGAGATAGGCCGTACGAACACGGTGTCCCGTACGTTGGTCACGGCAAAGCACGGGGGTCAGCAGAAGATAGTGCAGAGCCCCGAGTCCCAGGATGGCAAGGGACGGAATGCCGATGTAAAAGAGAAGGGGGATGCCCCACCCCATGGGAAGGAACAGCGCCAGGGGATAGGAGGCAAAGAAGGCCAGGATCAGCAGCCGTCGCCAGAGGGCGAGCAGGCATGCATCGGGGTGGGACGGACCCGGGATGGGCGTCACTGCCCGCCGCTGCGTGGCGTTGCTGTCGGAATTCATGGCCTGCACTCTCGTCCGGGGGGGGAGGATCATGCCGACGGAACGCCCGCCCCCGGGGTCTTGTCTGCGCCGGCGCGGCGGCTCGTCCAGCCGCGGTCGGGTCGGGCGCGGCCCCCACACCGCGCCCCGGAACGGTCCGCACCCTCCAGCCCACGGAAGAGATGCCCACAGCCTACGGGAACCGTCCGCCTAGCCCCGAGGATTCACCGCGAACCACGCGAAGTACACGAACAGGTTCGTTCCGAACCGATTGCAGCACCAATCCCGGCGCTGCACCCGTGTGTCGGGCGCTTCCGGGCGCCGCCCGGAGTGACCCGTGCAACCCGCTTGTCGGCAGATGGTTCCCTTCATGTTCCTGCGCCTGTTTCGCGGTTCGTCAATAGAAGAGGTCAGCCTGCGTCCTTGTCCGGCGCCTCGCCGGGGTCCGTCGGCTCTGTTGCCGGCGCCGCTCCGATCCGGCGCAGGTACTCCATGCAGGAAACGAGGAATGCCAGGCGCCCCGCCGCATCGAGCGGCGAGACCAGGTTGCCCTCGATCTCCAGGGTGTAGGGTCCCCGGAACCCCACCCGGCCCAAGAGCCGGAAGACCCCCGGGAAGTCCACCACCCCTTGACCGAGGGGCGGGAAGCGGCCGCTGCGGAAGCCGCCGTCGGTGTCCTTGATGTGAACGCTGCCGACCAGATGCGCCACCTTTCGCAGTTCCGAAACCGTGTCCGTACCTTCGTTGTAGTAATAGATGTTGGCGGTGTCGAAGTTGAACCGAAGTCCCGGCCGGTCCACCTCGGACAGGGTGCGGAGGGCCGTGTCGCCGTTGGTGCCGAGGGGGGGATGGGTCTCCATGCACATCGTGACGCCGCGCTGGGCAGCGGCCTCCGCGAGGCGTTGCAGTCGCCGCACGACCTGCTCCCGGGGGGTATCCGCACCGGCTTTGGCGCTGACGAACGTCCTGCCGACGCCCAGTTGCGCGGCGCCGTCGAGCACTCGTAGAAAGGCCTCGACGGTCGTGTCCGACTGCAGGTCCAGGGGAGTCGCCAGGGAGGCGATCGTGATCCCGTGGTCGGCGGCGACGCGCCCCAGCGCGGCGTAGTCCCCGTCCCGGGGGGGTGGCACTTCGGCATGACGGACTCCGGCCGTCGGCAGGACCCTGCACGCATTCTCGACGCTGCCGAATACCCCCGTCCGACACGAGATGATCGTCTCCATGCTTCCGCTCCGTGGTTGCGTAGGCGGCGTCCGTGGCGCGCGATCGCTGTCCGGATGTTAGCGCCGGGGCGGCCCCTCCGCAAACCGGTCCAGGATCAGAAAGGTGAGTTCCGGGGGAATGCGAGCCGTCCCACAAGGACCGGGAACCCCCGTGGCCTCCCGGGCGCCTTTGCCGTCATCCCGGTTGTTCCGAGACGATGCGTACCCCATGGGTGAAACGAAACACTACTCGGAAGGAGGTCCGGACAGCACCCGCAGGGCTTCGGCGTAGGCCCGCTCGAGTGCATCCCGGACATGGCGCCAGTCCGCGTCCGTCATGCGGCCGTCTCGGCGGGCGTCCCGGTAAGCCATGGCCCCGGTTCGGCAACGCGCCATCGGCAGGAGGTCCTCCGCGGGGACCCGATACACCATGGCGGCAAGGAGGGCCATGGTCCGGGCGATGTCCTCCGCGGAAGCCCCTTCGCGGCGCTGCTGCCACCACTCCAGTTCCAGGCGGGCGGCAGAGCGCGGATCCAGCCCGCAACCCGAACGTGCCGCGATGAGGGCATAGTAGGAACGCAATCCCGGAACGACGGCCTCCGCCTCGGCGCGACTGCGGGAAACCCGGAATCGCTGCGCCGCCCGGGCCGCATGGAAGCTCAGCCTCAGGCAGTCCGCGGGAGAAAACCCGAACTGTTTCCGGGTGAGCGAGTAGAGGTCGCCAAGGAGGCACAGGTAACGGCCTTCGTAGTAGTGCCGCCACATGCGGGTTTCGTGCGCCGCCATGGCCTCCGGATCGAAGTGCGTGGGGTCGATGTGGCGGGGCCACAGGAGCCAGGCGAGTCCAGAGGCCACGGCAAGAACAGCGAGGGTATCGACCAGCATGGCGCGAGAGGTCCCTTCGCTTCGAAACGGCATACCGGCATGCCTGGAGGGTGGCGATGTGCCCGTGTTCACTCGGTCCCTGCCGCAAACCAGGAAGACGCGAGGGGATCCGTCGCGAAGAACACCAGGAGCATCTCGGCAACCTTACGACGCCCGCTGGGGCTGGGGTGTGTGCCGTCGCCGGCCAGGTCGCCTCTCTCCCACACCAGGCCATCCCCGCGCCGCGGCACCATGCCGTCGGCCCAGAGGTAGGGTCCCCAGAGCAGCAACGGGACCTTCGCCTGCCCCTCCGCATCGCCCGGGTGCAGCTCCGGGTCCCCATTGGCCTGGTCCAGGATCAACCGGCGGACCACGAACGCGCCCTCGTAGGCATACGGCTCGGGGTTGGTCGGGGTCCTGGCGTAGCCACCGTAGATGCGGCTGCCCAGATAGGCGATGCGCAGGTTGGGGAAACGTGCCGTGGCGTTCCGGAGCACGGCCAGCGTGTCCCGTCGCAGGGCAGCCCCGTGCTCGGGCAGGTCGCCGCGCGGCGCCCTGTTGGCCAGTTTGATCCAGGCAACCTGAACCTGCTCAGGGGTGACGCCGGCCCCGGCCAGACGCCGGTCCGCTTCGCTCCACGCGCGGGCGTCCGGGACGGCCCATTCGGCCATCGCCTGGCCGCCCTGGGCACAGTCCACAATGGTCACCCGAGCCGACTTCCGCGGATCGGCGTCCGCGAGTTGCTTGAAGAGGGAAAACTCCTGTGTCGCGTTCGACATGCTGATCGACACCAGCACGATGCTGCCATCCGGGGCCGGGCGACCTTCCCGATCGCGGGGGACGATCCGGGCCGTCTGTTCCCTCGCCTTGGCCAGGTGCACGGCCGGCGCCACGTTGCTGCCCGCACCGTAGAGGCCTCCGTCTTCTCCCTTGTACTCGTCCTCCGCCGCCATCTCGTTCAGGGGCCGCAGACCGACCGAGGTCCTGCCCCCATCCGGACCGCCGGCAGGGACGGGACTGCCGAGACGGATGGTGCGGACCACCGGACCGCCCGGCACCTGCCGCTCGATCGAGAGCGTGACCGTCGACCCGGATGTGAGCAGCGCGTCCTGCAACCCTCCGGGCAGAACCTTGCCGTCGCTTCCCAGGATCTCGGCATCGGCCGCGATGGGCACCACCCGATCCCGGCCGTTGGCGCGAACGTGGAGACGCCGCTCGGCCACATCGATCCTCCGCAGCGTCCCGACGGCCTCGAACGCCGCCGCGCTACCGACCAGCACGGCATCCGCCGCCAGGCATGCCCCGACAAGGCCCAGGGCAACCCAACCCGCCAACCACACAGCCATGCCGCCGCAACCCAACCGCAACCCATTCATCCGCATGCCTCACGCCAGAACCCCGAAAACACCCCGTGAACACACTACTGTAGGCCGCGAAGGCGTGGCCCGCAAACACCCGTTTTCCGGACACCCCCACCGCCCCGCCGGCCGGAAAACAGCTCCGGGACAGCACCCGTCCCCGCCCGTTTTCCGGACACCCCCACCGCCCCGCCGGCCGGAAAACAGTCCCGGGAGATCCGGTTCCGGCGGGGAATGCGTGGCGGCGTCTCCGGCGGGGCGCCCGCTGCGGGGGGGAAACGCCCATTGCGCGCTGTATAGTGTCGTGGTCCCTGTCCGCGCACGCCACACGGGACCGTGCGGAGGCCGGGATGCAATCGGCTGCCCTTCTCCGCCAGGGCGCTGGGCCACCTTTTCCGGGCCCGGGTCACCGTAATGACGGCAGGGGAGACCCCGCTGCGGCGCTGACCGTGCCCCGTCGCAGGGGCATCCGCAAGACGCACCCATGGACATTCACATCCTGATCCTCCTGGTCGTGGTGACGCTGGCGGCCTTTGCGCAGGGATTCAGCGGCTTCGGCTTCGGCATCCTGCTGATGGCGTCCATGTCCATGCTGTCGGTGGATCTCGAACGCACCTCGGTCTTCGTGTGTCTCGCGGTCATGGTCCTGGTGCCCACGCTGCTGGTGCGGTCTCGGCAGCATGTGCAGGTCGACTGGCGCCAGGCCCTGCTTTTCTTCGCCGGGATCATGGGGGGCAGTCCCGTAGGCTACTGGTTCATCCTCAGGCATGGCGGCATGCCCGTGTTCCGGGTCGTGTTCGGGGCGGCCCTGATCCTCTTCGCGCTGCACGGGTTGACCCGGCCGCACCTGCGCCGGCGCATCCCGTGGGGGTATGCCCCCCTGTTCGGCTTCTGCAGCGGCCTGCTTTCCGGCGCGTTTTCAAGCGGCGGACCCCCGACGGTGCTTTACCTCTATAGCCGTGAGGAGGATCCCCGGCTGGCGCTGGGCACTCTGCAGGCCATCTTCTTCGCGGCAGCCGTGTACCGGCTCGGTGTCGTGGTGGTGGGGGGACGGGGCATCGGCTGGGCGCTCGCGGGGCAGGCTCTCACCGCGGCGCCCTTCGTCGTTCTGGCTGCGGCCGCAGGATACGCCCTGGCCCGGCGCGTGTCGAGCCGCGGGTTCCTGGTGGGAGTGTACGCCCTGATCACGTTGGCAGGGGTCCTCAACATCCTGAAGGGCTTGGGATAGAGTGTGGTGACCAAACGCCATGGCCACAGAACTCGGTTGGATTGCCGGAACGTGGCGCGGGCATCCTGACTGTGCAGACCCCGGAGCCGTATGACCGTGCTTGGATGGTTGAACGGCAAGTGAACTCACCTGCAGTACGGCGGTCGCCGTGAGGAACAGGCCCATCGGCGCCGTGCCTGCGGCCATGGACCTTGGGCCCCGGGGGCAAAGGGGATCAGCGGAACTCCGGCGGCAGAGGGATGCCGTCCTGGCCCGGAAGCGGTTCCCGCGCCAGTTCCACGGCACGGTTCCAGAGCTTCCTGTCCCCTTTGGCATCGAAGTGGACCTTGCGGATGAAGTTTAGGGCCCGGATGCCGCCTTCGAGATCCCGTCCTGCCAGGGAGGTGCGCTTGTACCAGTAGCGCAGCAGCGCGGCGTAGCGTTCCTCCGCGAGGGCACGTCGGGAGGCGAAGCCGGCGTCCATGGTGAGGCGGGTGACGACGTTGATCACGGCCACTTCGTCGACCCACTCGCGTTGCTGGGCGTGGGGGGTATAGGGCTGGCGAACCGGGTTCACGATGCGGCAGGCGCCGAGGAGCAGGAGGGCGCAGAGCATCCATCTCGGCTGCAGTTGCATGGCTTTCCCCGTCAGTACTTCCCGTCCTGGGTCTCGAAGTGGGTCGGCTTGCCGAGGCTGGCGCCGCCGCGGGCGAGCCAGTGTGCGGTGTACTCGATGGCCTTCTGGAGTGGGACGCGGGGGTTGCCGAAGAGCCCATTGGCTCGGCTGGCATTGCTGAGGTATCCCATGCCGTTCTCTTCGCCCACGATCACGGCCTTGTGGCCCAGGAGTCTCGCGAACTCCATGGCAACCTGGCGTACGGAAAGGGTCTCGGGTCCGGTGACGTTGAGGATCGCGGCCGGGTGTGAGGCCAGGCTGAGAGCCAGCAGAATCTGGTTGCAGGCATCCCCCTGCCAAATCACGTTGGCGTAGCCCGTCGTCACGTCCACCGGTTCCCCGCGCAACACCTTCAACCCGATGTCGTGCAGTACCCCATAGCGGCACTCCACCGCGTAGTTCAGACGGATGTGCACGACATCGATGAGGCCTGCGTCCGCGAAGATGTCCCACATGCGTTCCCGACCCAGGCAGCTCTGGGCGTACTCCCCAACCGGCGCGGGCGGCGTGGATTCCAGTGCTCCGGCGCTGCGAATGTGCATCAACGGATAGACACAGCCCGTGCTGAAGGCGGCGACGCGACACCCCTGGAGCGCCCGGGCAGCCTGATAGGCAGCCACGCAGTTGACGGCCCAGGTCAGGGACTCGGCACCGGTACTGCCAAACTTGCGGCCCACCAGATACACAACATTGCGGCACTTGGGCATCGCTTCCAACGCCCTCGGTTCCATCAGGTCGCAACGGTGCGTCTCGATGCCTTCTGCGGCAAGGCCGGACAGGTCCGTCACATCCACGGCAGCAACGCGGCGGGGGATTCCCGAGGCATCGACGGCATGTTTCGCCAGCCGGGCAAGGGTGGGGCCGATCTTGCCTCCCGCGCCCACGAGGAGCAGATCGCCATCCAGAGTGCGCATGGCGTCGACGAGTTCGGGCCAGGGACGGCTGAGCAGCGCATCCAGTTGCGCTTCGTCGTCGAGATGGGAAGGCAGCATCTGGGATGTCATCACGTTCTCCACGATCGACGGTACGCACTCCCCTTGCGGGAGGGGAGGCCGGCCATCCGTCCGCTTCCGCAGGTGGCCCTCCGCATCCCGCCACCATCGCCGGCAATCCCTCAGTCACGTGGAGAAAGAGTGTGAAGATACGGCGGAGACCGCCGACTCCATCACGTGACCTGAGCCTGACACCATGGCGCTGGAGCCGGTCGTCCTCGACCGTACCCCCCGTGACTGAGGCCTTGCCATCACCGCGCACTTCGGCTCGCTTCCAGCCGATAGAGGGGCTCCGTCGTCAAATCCACCGGCTGAACCGGTGGGATGCGGAGGGGCACGCAGCCCGGGGCCTGCCGCACTCCATGGCTACTGTACCGCAAACCTGGCTGGAAACCAGTGTCGCGCGCCGATGGGCAGGGCTGTTTCAAGATCCGGCGAATCGGTTCCCGCCGCCACTGCCCTTGCGGCAGTGGAGCGCCGAGTCGGGGTGAGGAAGCGCGGCCGCGCCCCCTCCCCGCCCTCCGATCGGCGCTCCACCGGGACAAGGCCGGCGGCGGCGTTGGGATCTTGAAACAGCCCTGGGAGGCGCGGGGGAGAGATTGGATTTGCGGGGTCACCGGGTAGATTGGCCCGTTGCTGCCCGTCGGGCGGGTGTTTCTGTGTTTTCCGCGGCCGGCCTGGTCCCCGTTCGCTCCCTTCCCCCGGCAGAGGAATCGCCATGGCGATGTCGGACTTACCCATCGAGGAGATCGCCGGGCCGCTCTCGCGTCTGTTCGAGGCCGGCAATCGTGTGGTGATCACGGCGCCGACGGGAACGGGCAAATCCACGCGCGTGC